>JAHHTR010000075.1 GCA_020024515.1 Angelakisella sp. | reverse complement strand
TGTTGCTGAAAATGAATTGGACAACGAGGCCGTTTTCTATGAAGTGAAACGCAAGGCAGAAAATATCGACTGTGATATCCTCATCGGCAAAGCACAAGCGTTTTTGAAGAGTACTGGCAAATTCAAGGACTATAGGCTAACATACAAGGGATTATCTATGCAGGACATGTAATGAAAGTTTAAGGCGTAATATAAGCATGTTTTATGGAAGAAAGGAGACCAAAATGAAGATAGGAATGCGAAGACCTTCACTGAAGAAAAGTTTCAGTGCTAGAACCACAGGTAGGGTCAAGCGAGAAATCAAGCGAGCCATTATTCCTGGCTACGGGAAGAAGGGAATGGGATTATTGCATCCTAAAAAAGCTATCTATAATCAAGTGTACAGAAGAACCACCTTCAGTATATTTGATCTTGCAAAATCTGCTAAGTCGGGAACATCAAATAGCGGATGCTGCATGGTTCTACTATTTTGGGCTGTTATCATTATATTATGCATTTATCAAATTTAGAAATAAGGATTTAGGTCGTTACGAATGTGTTAGAATAGAAAATCGGGATTCGGCTAAGGTCTCGTTAACTATCACAATGTCTAAACAAATTCTATATAATAAAATCTAATAAAATGGAAAGACAATTTTATGACAAATCAAAATTGAAAGAATTTCTAGGGCAACAATTATCCCAGGAAAGATTTCTTGGACGTAATTATTTTTATTGTACAAATGGCGAAGTGAAAGGGTACAATAATTCATATACTTTCCCAGACTTGGATGGCGGCACTAAAAGTAATTTTGGTGAGGATATTACCGAAATTCGGGATTCAATAGCAGAAGAACTAAGTAATGAAGGGATAAATGAACATTGGATAAAATGCATACCTGTAAATCCAGAAGATTGTGAATGTGAAGCCTATATAGTATTATGTATATCCGTAGATGATAAATATATAATCAACAATATATCTACATTCGTTTGGATGGATGATTACTATAATGAGATGTGGGAGATAACTCAAGAAATGGTTGATGAATTAGAAAATTTATGTAATGGTATCTTCTTACCGGACGACTTTGCTTTTATAGGAGTGAAAGTAACGGACAAACTTAAATCAATATTCCATCTTTACAACGCAGGATGTGACTATTCATTACATTGCATGTCTGGTTATAGGGACGTTACTACAAGCTTTTTCATAGATGTAGACAACTCAGATCATATAACTAAAATTCATGTTGTTACAAACGAAAATGGGCAAATGTCAGTAAGACCAGTTTCTGCTGATAACGAATACGTAGATGTGATGGACGGTATGTTACTTATGTACGATAGGCTATAACAACGACATTTCCTTTATGTATCTTTTATCATGGATACATAAAGGAAATATTAAAAAAATACAAATTTTGAAACATCTATAACAAAAGTGTATATGTAGAAGATTTCACAGAATACCCTTTTTACTAAATATTCGATTGATAAGAGTCCTCTAATTAAACATAATTAATATTATATTTCAATATTTATGAACTCATGATTATACATTTCGTCACTAGTTTATGTAATAAGAGCTATCCTGTAGATAGCTCTTATTTTGCTATAGAACACAGTGAACAAACAGTGAATAGAAATATTTTATTTACCTCAGAGTTACATTTTGTACAACATAATTCTGGTGATACCTCTATTATAAATAAATCTCTATTAATGAAGCATCGTCTTCTTGTTTACTGATTCTCGACTTAATATCTTCAAAAGAAATACCATATAACAAATGCTCATATTTGTTATAGAACCCATCAGAACATAAATATAATTTCTTTATGCCTTTTCTTGAAATAGACTGACATGGAACATCATCTCGAAGGCCACCTCCTTTAAGGCATCTTGAAAGAGCATATCGATTATATCCAATATTCAAAACATGGTCCCTTGTCAAACATGTAGTTTTGTTGTCTTTGTTGGCATAAATTCTTACGTTTCCTTGCCAAGTATAATATAACGTATCATCTGTAATTAAAATTACAGCAACAGCGGTTCCCATGTTACTCTTATTTGCAATGCTTGATTCTTTTAATTTCGCATCAGCATACGTCAAAGCATTCAAAAGAAAGAGATTTAAGTCATCACTTTTCTTATAATTGTCTATTATGTATGTCTCTATTGAAGTTGATACGATTTCTGCAGCTTCTGAACCTAACGATAAGCCTCCCATTCCATCGCACAATATTGCTAAGGCTGTTTGATCATTTATAAAAGTAAAGCGTCCTCTATCTTCATTTTCATAGAATTTACCTTCAATAGACAAATAGTTAAATTTCATGATTTCTAGTCTCCAATTCTTTACTGAAAAAATCTTTTATAGCACCCCATATATTGAAACTTGCTTCATATTTATCTTCTTTACCATCACTAAAGTTGTTCATAAAATGATATAGCAAAGTACTGTTTTCTTCTTTACTTAGTTCATCCTGAATGATATTAATGTAATATTTTAGATGTTCATCAGATAACAGTTTTGCGATGTCTAATGCAAGCCATCTGGCAGAGAGTATGTCCAATTCTAAATCCTCTTTATCATCAGATAAATAAATTTCATCTGGTGGAGTAGCTCCATTCATAACCTTTGTGGTGTAATACTTCGTAAGGAAATAATACATGTCAACAGCATCTTTATTTGTTTTTGCATGGCGATCGATCCATGTATCTAGCTTAATTAAAAACTGTCCGCACAGAGGAGCTATCTGAAAGGTTATATTATCATCTATTGATACGCTTAAACTACGAGCCATGACATCTTCGAAGCATTTGACAGACATTACCGGATTACCTTCAGGAGGCCAGCATATTTGTTCATCTTGTGCAACTCCGCCAAAGGGAACTACATCAACCTCGAAATCGTTTGTTCCATCCTCTCCCTTGTAATAAAACTTTTGTTTATCCTTGACCTTTATAAAATGATTCGATTCCAACTTCTTCCGTACCGTATCATAGTCACTCCAGTCTTTTAAAGCGATGGCTACATCCAGGTCATTTGTTCTTCTCCTTACTTCATCATCGTTCAGAAGTTTCATCATGATGTCCCGAGCTGTTGCTCCAACCACGTATAAAGGAATATCTATCTCTTGTAAAGAACTTGTAAGGGCTTTTAAAGTATCATATAAAAGATCATTTTTTAGTTCTTCTTTAGAAAGGCTGTATTTCATCATTATATATTTTTTTTGCAGCTTCAAGGCAGCGGCTGTCTCCACTACCCATCAGGTCAGCATAGATTAACAGATTCGGTACTATTTGTGAATTAGAATCATCAGTCCAAAATTTCTTATAGACTTTAACTTCACCATTTTCAGATGGCTTGAACTTTCCTGTTTTTAAAAGTGCTAAACTGTTATTATCTGAATAAATATCATGATTCTCTGGATGTAAGAAACCATTGACGATATATGCTGCACCTTCTCCACCCCAATACATGCCTTTAGGCAACATGGTTTCCTTCCATCTTTCTCGATCCTCTTTAGTAATAAATGAATATCGCTTTAGTAAAAGTTTAGGCTTGAGATTCATATTGTAATTCATCTGCCAGAGTTGAATCAATTCTGCTTTGTTTCTAATGAATCTCCCTTTCTTGGATACAAGTATGAAATTTTGTGCTTTAAGCTCATCAAAAACATTTTTTACTGTTCCTATAGAGATTTCTGTTAATTCACTTAGTTCCCTATAAGTCATATTCACATTTTGATCATTTAGCAAGAGGAAGAAAATCAATCTAAGCCCCTTTGCGTTGAATGCTTTATTACTCTTCTCCTCACCTATTGTCAGTTTATTTTTTTCTCCTGATATATGGACGCATAGCATATTTGATAGAATCCTCGCATTACCTGCAGAATCTAATACATTTATGTTCTTTTCAGAGAGCTGGGTCTTCAATTTATTATTGATACTTTTGGTTATTAAAAGCACCGGTAGATTGACCAAAGATCTTACGGTACATAACTTATCCAAGATGAAATTAAAATTAGACTGAGATATTGTCTTTTTTGTTATAGCCGCAAAGTCTATACCCTTAATAGTTACATCGTAATCGTAAACGTTATTATTGGGTAATGCATATCTAATATCTTCACAATCTATAATTCTTTGTAGATTATGAAAAGCATCAAGAACATATTCTTCTAAATAAACATTATTATCCATAAATGATTCTGTTCAGTTTTTAATTATGTTCATGAATTTTGAACAGTGCAAATATAATGAACAATATTGTAATCAACAAATGATAAATCCTCAAACTTGTTCAATATTAAGAATTGTTCATAGATATTGAACAATATATAAATTTTGAACAGTGTTCTGATAATAAAATTCTTAATATTCTCATTTATAGTTATGTATGATATGCACATTAATCATTATAGAATGTATGGCAAAGCCAACATTGAAGTGTCACTCCTCCTGAATTTCCTTTCACAACAATAGATGTATTTGATTCAGGTTTTCGTAGAGTTATGAATTCCATGACCACGTTGTCTATATTGGTAGCATCCAGTATTCGTCGTATGGTAGCATTATGAATCATTACAAGATGATTTACAATAAAAACATGTAAAGGGCAGTGTTACACTAACTACTAAGGTTATTAAACATAACTGCTGTTCTATTACAAAAAAAATAATCAAGTATCATTGACGTAATGATTGCTTGATTATCTTTATTATTAACCTATAACAGAATACCTAACCTCCTCTTGTGACTGAAATACCTTACCAAGATTTTTGTAGAAAGCTTCTTTAAATTTTCCATTCAGCCAGTCGATAAAAAATTTTGTTGGCACACCTATCGTTATGGCATTTTCCTCAACCTTCAAGAGTTGCAAATAAATGAACCAGGTTTTGTATTCATCTTGAGACACATCCTCCTTCATATAGTCTAAGAACTTCATCCATCTGTCCTTATCTTCCGATGACAAAGCTACCTCGACTGTTTTATCCTCTGTTGCTTCTGTTGCAACTGCTGCTTTGCTAGCTGCAGCATTCTTCACTTCGTCCTTAACTTCTTCTGCAACAGGTATTGAATCAGAAATCCAATTCTTTAATGCTGTTATTGCGTAAACATGAGGTTTCTTGACATTGTGTTTTGGATCTGCAACATATGCTTTTACTTCCATCATTTTTTGTCTGAATCCGTTTTTATTTTCATTCGTCAAAAAACAACATAAAGACTTTGCATCTCTTTTACTCAGACCTAATTCATTTTCTAAGAAATTCTTTATCTCAGCAATATCCTGCACTGTCTCAGTTTGGCTGTCTAAGGCACGTCCTAAATCTGTTTTTATTATACGGAAATGTAATTTTGCCGGATTCCCCCTTTTCTTACCTCCTTCATAAATAGGTTCATACTCATAATAGCAATTGACCTTTCCTGTTTCAGCTAACTCCTTTAGTTCTTTCATGGGAGGTTCAAGGACTCTTCGCTTAACATCGGAGAAATTTGGATATTGAACGATTTCTTCTACCATCTTACCATTCACTTCTTTAGCTACGGTAAAACCTAGTAGTCTTCTGAATTCCTGATAATCAATAATCCATTTACCTAAATTACAAAAGGTTGAGATAAACATATACAAACGCCCTGTATAAACGCAGCGTCTGTTTCTTGTCATTTCTTTAATATAACGTGTAAAAGACCTATCAATAGTAAGAGCTTGCAAACCGACCTCTGGATTCAGAACGATTTCAACATACCCTAATCGTCTTTTATTATGTTTATAATTATATTTTTCGTCTGGATTATCAATAGCTGAATCTATTTTCTTGGTAGGAATAGAAATTCTACTAAATAAGGGAAGAATGTTCCTCATAGTAACTCCTTCTTCATTTTCAGTATAAGTTTCGTAAGTTAATGTAGACAATTCCTCCGCAGCTCTATGCAATTCATCGTAATTATCTGGACGAACTTCTAAGTCCCTAAAGGATATTTTCACAGGTGGAATAATACCATCACTAAACAAATCTCCCTGGATATAATTATGTGCTTTGTTGTAAAGCTGCTCTTTCATCTTATCCTGAAAGTGATCAATCAGCTCTACCATCATATTTACTTTCATTGGAGAAAGATCGCCTTTAAGCATAGTAATCCCATATGGCTGATACAACATGGTTGTACCTTCATTCGGAATGTTTTTCTCAATAGCCTGTATTATCGATTTTTCCTTTTGCTTTTTTCGTTTAAATTGGCTACTCTTACTTTCCTTTTTTGGCTTACTTTCTCCCATAATATCGCTCTAGTTTTGATTAGATTCAATTATAATAGGCAAAATTAGAAAGTTTTTTTTAATCTAAAAACATTTGATAATTAAAATAATAGATGATATGAATTTATTCGACAACTCGCCAACACTTTCTCGACAAACCACCAACACTTTATTCGACAACTCACCAACATTAAATTCGACAACTCACCAACATGGATGTAACTATATTTCTTTAGAAAGTTCTCTTTATCAACAAGAAAGTATATTCGTTTTATTGAAAAATAAAAGTCCTTATGATTGTATCGACTTTTATATTACTATGTTGTAACACGTATTTGCTTTATATCAAATAATGAGTTTTGGAACAATTTGTTTTCAAAATTATTGAAGAAATAGTTAAGTATATGGATTACAGTAACGTCCTCATCTTCTCACTGTCAGTAATTTCCAAAATCCAAAAAATATCTTAAAATCCATTTTAGACATTTGATGATGTGTCAATAAATTGCAGAACAACAAGGGATTAAAATTGGTCATATACTTATTTTTTTCAATTATTATTTTTCACGATAAATCCGTAATCCAGATAATTTTAAAGTGTTGGTCGTTTGTCGAGTTCTGTATAAGCTCCCCACCTACTCTCACAATATTTACCAGTACAGACATATAGTTGAGATTCATTCCCGACAAATCCGTATTTCCCATGCCCAAAGTGTTGGTCATTTGTCGAGAAACGAGACAAAACATAGGTAAGACACGAGATTTTGTCATTCTTCAACCCATAAGGATTCCCAGTTCCCGACAAATCCGTATTTCCCGTACCCAAAGTGTTGGTCATTTGTCGAGAAACAAAGGAAAAGCATGGTTAAGGCACCATATTCTGTGATTTTTTCACCATATCACGACTCCTATTTTCCGACAAACTCGTATTTCCGATAGATAAAGTGTTGGACATTTGTCGGGAAACAAGGAAAAATGAGGGATAAAACACTAAATTCTGTGATTCTCCAGACTATCAGAACTCCCAGGTCCCGACAAATCCGTATTTCCCATGACAAAAGTGTTGGTCATTTGTCGAGAAACAAAGGAAAAGCATGGTTAATACACTGTATTCTGTGACTATTCAGACTGTCAGGCTACCCTATTATCGACAAACATGTATTTCCGATAGATAAAGTGTTGGACATTTGTCGGGAAACAAGGAAAAATGAGGGATAAAACACTAAATTCTGTGATTCTCTAGACTATCAGAACTCCCAGGTCCCGACAAATCCGTATTTCCTATGCTCAAAGTGTTGGTCATTTGTCGAGAAACGAGGTGAATGCATGGGTAATACACCTGATTCTGTAAATATTCAAACTGTCAGGCTACCCTATTATCGACAGATCCGTATTTCCCATGCTCAAAGTGTTGGTCATTTGTCGAGAAACGAGGTGAATGCATGGGTAATACACCTGATTCTGCCATCTTCACCCCATATCAGGACTCTCTGTTCCCGACAGATCCGTATTTCCCATGCCCAAAGTGTTGGTCATTTGTCGGGAAACAAGATAAAAGTATGGTTGAAACACCAAATTCTGTGATTCTTAAGACAATCAAGCTACCCTATTCTCGACAAACTCGTATTTCCAATGCTCAAACTGTAGAAGAGTTGTCCACAATCTTTTTTCAATCTCCCCTACCCCAACTTTTGCTAATGTGGACATTAAAATCAGACTGTTTACCCACAGAAACGTATTTATCACAATCAAAATGCCGGCCAATTGTAGATGAACAAAGTAAAATCTTCCTACAACACTCATATTCTAGCTACATATGCCTTCAAGACTCTAAATTCTCGACAAATCCGTATTTGCAGGTCAGTAAAAGTGTTGGTCGTTTGTCGAGAACCGCCTATTTAGGGGTATTTCTCGACAAACCCGTATTTGAAAAGTGCCAAAATTGTTGGTTTAATGTCGAAAAGTGTTTGCTGTTTGTCGAGTAAGTGTTGGTCGTTTGTCGAGAAGTGTTGGCCATTTGTCGAAAATACGTTTGTAATATGTTGGTTATTAATATTTTACGCAGCCATAATAAATAATATAAATCAAATAGAAAAATATAAATATCGATCGAAGAGTTCTTTTTGTTTTTAAAAAGAGGTTCTTGATTATAGAAGAATTAAGTTACTGGAACTTCAGGGTCCAATATTACATGTTCATTTAAAGTGCAAAGTAGAATTATTCGACAAATCCGTATTTGCAGGTCAGTAAAAGTGTTGGTGATTTGTCGAGAACCGACCGTTTAGAGGTATTTCTCGACAAACCCGTATTTGTAAAGTGCCAGAAATGTTGGTTTAATGTCGAAGAGTGTTTGCTGTTTGTCGAGTAAGTGTTTGCTGTTTGTCGAGAAGTGTTGTCCATTTGTCGAAAATATGTTTGTAATATGTTGGTTATTAATATTTTACGCAACCATAATAAATAATATAAATCTAATAGAAAAATATAAATATCGATCGAAGAGTTCTTTTTGATTTTAGGAAAGAGGTTTTCGACTATAGAAAATAGTCCAGGCAATCCTAATCATCAGCTGTTAGCTTTTAAGTACGAAACATAGCCCATCTGAAGTTTCCATCGTCATGTGCCCCACTCCATCGCTCTTTTGGCCGTACAGCCTCAGTAATGGCCTCGATTTTAATTGCATTTTAGCGCGTGATATAATAGATCTTCACAAAAAGTATAATGTTTATTCTTTTGATAGTTTTTGTTGAATACTTTGAACCAAACTTACTCGATAAACTACTATTTTCTATGCCCAAAGTGTTGGTCATTTGTCGAGAAACAAGGTGAAATGAGTGTTAAGACACTAAATTCTGTGATTCTTCAGTCTGTCAGGCTTCCCTATTCTCGACAAACTCGTATTTACCAAGCACTACAAGTGTTGGTGATTTGTCGAGAACCGCCTCTTTAGAGGTATTTCTCGACAATCCCGTATTTGATTAATAGCCAAAGTGTTGGTTGTTCGTCGAGAAGTGTTGGCCAATTGTCGGTTAAGTGTTGGTGATTAGTCTGGGATTGTTGGTTATTTGTCGAAAATATATTTGCAATAAACTGATATTCAGTAAAATCGTAAACTTTAATAAAATATATATTTACAATAAGTCAATATAAATATCGATCGAAGCTTTTCTTTTTTGAGAAAACTACCAGTTCGTACATTTCATATCTACTATTCTGTGTTACACTGTAAGTTTGACAAAACGACGTTGTTTTAGTCTGGTATAATCAATAACTACACGATGACAGGGTACAATCAAACACAAATATCCCTTTACGTACTATAATTAAAGCATTTATTTGCAACAGATTTTCACAGCTTAGATATTGTTGATTATTATTCGTTCCAATTGTACTATTTTATTACCTACAAAAAGTCAAAATCAACTAAAAGTCCATAGATATCTATAAGCATCAAACGCGTTAAATGAGGTAAAAACTAGCAGAATTATTATATATAACCTTTGTTATATACCTCATAGAATTTTATTTAAATCAAAATTCTTTATTGAATATAAAATTCTAAATTTTAAAAAAGGCCTTACAATAAAACTCCAAAAAAGAAAAAATATTAAATCCAATCACTAATCAAATACTAATCAAATACTAATCAAATTTCCGTATTTCCTATTAACCTCTTTAAGTTTAATGAATGATATTTACTAATCTGCAGCTAAATCTACTAGACTTATCAGTAAAATCAAAGCTACTACCCTACTCTATTATAATATAAATAAGAAACATCTTATAACTCAGTATATCCATATATCTATATATCCATATATCAAAATATAAACATATCAGTATATCCA
>JAHHTR010000074.1 GCA_020024515.1 Angelakisella sp. | reverse complement strand
GGATATATCTTGCTCTTTTGAGAATGGAAATGTTTATTCTCTCATTGCTCCAAATGGAACCGGAAAAACGACTTTTATCAGTATTCTTTCAGGATTACTTATTCAAACCTCAGGAGATATTGTTTATTCCGAAAACAGTTCTTCAAAAGACTCATATATTGTGTTGGCTGGTGAAAAGAATTTATATGCCAAAAATACAGTTAAGGAAAACTCATTTTATATAGGCAGAATTAAAGGAAAAACCACTAAAGAGATTTGTTCCAAAACAGAATTTTTAAAAAAAAGATTTCCAATTTATGATGAACTATTTAATACAGTAGTTGAGAAATTGTCTTTTGGACAAAAACGACTTATTGCATTATTAAATGCAATAATTGCTGATTCTCAATGTATAATAATGGATGAGGTTTCAGAAGGATTGGATATTACACATATTGCAATGCTATCTGATATGATTGATTTTATGAAAAAGGATAGAATAATTATTTTGGCTTCACATGATTATGATTTTGTATCTGATGTTTCAGATTTTAACTGGTTTATGAAAAACGGAGAATTTGTGAAGATGTTTGGGCGCGCGTCAAAAGATGAGATTATTGCTTGCTATAAAAAATTGTATGTACAGTTGGAGGTGTGATTTATGGGTTTAATTAGATCAATATTGTATGAGATAAAAATGGATTTAGTATCAAGTGTTCGATATCGGTTTGGTTTCATTTCTGATATGGTTGTATTTACTGTTTTTTTATCTTTTCTTATGTTAACAAACTCTGGAGTTTCATTGGCAGATAGGTATGCATATTCTAATTACAAAGCATTATTATTGTATGGATATATTGCTTGGATGCTTGCAATAGCTGCTATCTCCACTGCCTCTAATGAAATTAAGAATGAACTTCAAAGAGGAACTTTCTATCTTAAGTTAAATTCTAAATATTCAGTTATTGTTTTGTATCTTGGAAAATTAATTGCTACAATTATAATACAAATTTTTATCAGTATAGGAATTGCTATAATAGCTCGGTTACTTTGGAATATTAGTTTAATATTTAATTTTACAATTGTCATCGTTCTTATAGTCAGTACATTTGGTATGTTTGGAATTGGATTATTAATTGCAGGGATCCAATTGCTTTATAAGCGAACTGGTGCAATTACACTGATTGTTCAAATGGGTCTTCTATTTATTACTGATACTCTTCCAACAAATGAATATTTGATACACATCACAAAGATGCTTCCTTTGACATTATGTAATGAAATTATTCGTAATCAAGTAGTTAAAACAGTTGATTTATATACAATCATATCATTGATAGTATCATCCTGTATTTGGTTAGGGATTGGAATTGCTTTTTTTCAAATGTGTTTGAAAAAAGCAAAGAAAAAAGGCACTTTATTAATGTATTAATAAGGAGGTATATATGTTAAAAAAAGAACATGTTCATATGATTTTAAATGGTAATAACCCGCAAACAATTAATCAATTAATGGATATGTCTATATCATTATATCGTTGTAAACAAGCAGTACATATCTATAATGGAAAAGAAGAAATTAAGATATCATTTGGAGATTTTTATCAGAAAATAAGTCAAATACAGAATACATTTAGAACAATCAAAAATGCTCATATAGTTTTTATGTGTGACTTTTCTTATGAGTTTATCTGTTTATTTTTAGGAGTTATTTGTTCTGGAAATATTGCAATTCCAATTAATCCAAATCTAAGTACACAAGAATTATGTGATGTGTTGCGTTTATCAAACGCAACACACATAATTTTTGACAAAAAATTTGTTTCAATTGTACAGATATTAACTAATCAAGTTCCTATACAGAACACATTGGAAATCATGGAAATTTTTTCTGATAATAACAATGATTTAGATAATATTTTTCAAAATACTGTTGATTCAGATTCTGTGGCAGTAATGTTTTTAACTTCTGGAACAACAGGAGATAGAAAATTAGTAATGCTTACTCATAATAATTTAGTTTCAAATGTTATTTCAGTATGTAAGCATCTTAACTTGTATGGAAGTGATTCAATTATTCCTATTCTTCCTAATTATCATATTCTTGGAATAACTACGGGTATATTTCTATCATTAGTTGTTGGTGGGAAAATCTGTATAAGTCGAGGTTTAGGACACTTTATTGATGATTTAATGTTTTATAAACCAACTACTATGGTTATTGTTCCTATGATTGCAAAGTCTATTTATCAACGTATTTGTAATGAGATTACATATAATAATAATGCTAAAAAACTTTTGAAAATACTATTGGTGTCTAATAAATTTATGAAATGCAAAATTGATCTCAGAAAATTATTTTTCAAAAAAATTCACAACTTATTTGGTGGAAAACTTCGCATGATTGTGTGTGGTGGTGCAAGTATTAACGCTGATATTGCACAGTTTTTTAATGATATTGGAATTGACTTTTTATGTGCCTATGGGTTAACAGAATGTTCTCCTGTAGTTTCATTAAATCGACCTTATCACAATAGATGTGATTCATGTGGTCATGTAATTCCTGATGTTGAAGTCAGTATCCATAATGATATGATTTATGTACGTGGTGCAAATGTTTTTATTGGTTATTATCAAAATGATTTAGCAACTAAAAATGCTTTTGTAAATGGATGGTTTCAAACAGGTGATCTTGGATACTTTGATGATCAACAATATTTGCATATTATTGGAAGATCTGATGAAGTTATAATTTTATCTAATGGAGAAAATATTAACCCTATTTTATTAGAAAATTATTTTTTAACATTTACTTCATCAATTGATGAATTGTTTATTTTTAAAGATAATATTTATAATGATATGCTCGCAACTATTATTACACCCAAGACCACTATTAAAAACTTAAATAGAAATAAGATTATTGATATTTTACGAGCAGAAATCTCACAAGTGAATAAAACTTTACCTATATTTCAACGTATACAAAAGATTTATATTTCTACTGATAGTTGCAATATAAATAAAACAGAATTAGGTAAAATAAAAAGAAAACAATTATACAACATGTGTGAAGAAGGAGTATTAATATGATAGAGAAAGTAATAGAAATTATTTCTGAAACAATAAAAATTCCTCAAGAAGAACTTTTTATTGAAAGTAAACTTGAAGATTTAGGAATATCATCATTTGAGGCAATTGTTATTTTATGTAAAATAGAAGAAAAATTTTGTATTTCTATTGATGACAGCGACTTTACATCACTATCAACAATAGGAGATATTGTTGCTCTTTTACAAAAATCGCAGAATGATATCATATAATTCAGTCGTTAAAATTTAAAATTAATAAATAAAAAATTTTTTAGTGGAATAATTACGTTAATTAAATATAACAACAGATTTTAATAAGAAAAAAGTTCTATATAATACGTTTTTAGTAATATTCTTTATATTATTTTTAATCCAAACTCTTTTTTATGTTCTCTTTTTTTTAGCTCCTGTAAATCTTCATTGAAATCTTTCAGCTTTGGAACCAGTCTTTTAACAATGATATCTTTTTCCGCAAGTAACTTTTCAAACTTTTCTTCTGCCTTTTGCCCTGCATCATCATTATCAAGACATAGAACAACCATATCAATATTATTATTTATTTCCAACTGTTTAAGCATAGCTTTTTCTGAAAGCCCGCACAAAGCAACATAATTGTATTTTTGCCAGTTGTTGTTTTTATACATTGATATAAAAGACAGCATATCAATAGGCGCTTCAAATACGTACAGCCTGTTACCGTTACCTTTAAAATTGAAACTGTAATATGGATTACTGCTCTCTATATTACCTTTGTATGTTTTGCCTTTTGAATTAATCGAATGTTTATGAGCATGCCATGGAGTTCCGTTTTCATCATAGCCGACAAATATTGCGTTATGGAATATGCAGTCTGTATTAACTGATTGTTCGGAACTTTCATAAATTAAATTCTTTGTTGCAAAATATGCTATAACAGAGTAATCAATATTTCTTTTGCCGACTAAATAGGCAAAGGTTCTTTGCATATTGTCATTTTTATCAGGTAAAACAAAAGGCTTTCGAGATTCGTTGTTGATTGATTGTTTATTATATACGCTTGCTGATGTGTCATTCAGTAACATCAGCATAGCATCTTGAAATGACAAATTGTAGAATCGCATAACAAAATCCACGGTGGCGCCACCTTTGCTGACAGTATGATCATACCATTCATTGCCTCTGACAGTTATACTATGGTCGCTACCAAGTCTTTTTTCTTTTCCAGAACGCAATAGCTTTTCTCCTTGTCGCAATAAAAAATCTTCTAAGTTTATGTTGTTTGCCTTTGTTTTTTCATCATCGGTAAATTTAATATAATTTCCCATATCCTTCTCCTTTAATATTTGCTTATTTTACGATGAAAGACCACCCCTTTTTTATTGGAGTGGCCTTTTGTGTCTTTATGTATATTCTTTTTTTTATTATTTATATTTTTTAATTTTTCAAAAATTTCTTTTTTCATTTTTTCTCCTTTTTTATCAGTAGGTTACTTCAAGTGATATATCATCAGCTTTTTGTCCAAGAGCAAGTTTCTTTTCCCGAAGTTTTCGTAGCCTTTTGCTGTCAATTTTTATTGCCCCCTTTTGCTGATAAGGTTGGTTTGTTTCAAAAAGATTAGCCAAATTACGCATTAAATTGAGTATTGATAAAGATATTTCAGTTTCTGCACAGTTTCCCGATGTATGGTTTTTAACTGTACCTTCCGTATCGAAGTTCAATCTGTTTTGCAATATATTTTTTGGGAAATGTATTTTTTCAGCTTCCAAGTTATTTTTAAGCGAAAAGTCAACAGCTGATTTTATAATACAGTTCTTAATGGATTTGAAGTCTTTTTCTTTTGATAAGGGTAGTTTGGGAATATCTCTGTCAGAATAATTATTTGAAATATTGTTTTGAATTTCCCACCACAAGTCATATGCTTTTTGGATTGACGGTTCTTTACATAATTCATCGGTAATATTGTCAACAATCTTTTTTACGGATTGCGGAAGATAACCGTAAACTTTTTTCCCTTTTACGGTTTTCAGCTTTTCAGAAAGCTCAAGAAAGATCTTTTCAAGATTATTGTTTTGGTTAGTCTCATTATTTTCAAGTCTTGAAAATATTTCTCTGATTGATTTTTTGCTTTCTTCCTTTAATCTGTCACGTTGCTGTGTCTTTTCGGCATAAATCAATTCCGGCTCATGACCGTAAATGCTTTTCATAAGCTCTGACTTTATATTTTTTATTCCGGTCTTTGATAAAAATCCTTCTTTGGGATTTACAGAATAGCAAATCATATGTACATGCGGGTGATTCTCGTGATTGTGATACGCTGCATACCAACGGAAATTTGTATCCGATATTTTAAGATTTTTAGCTAACTCAATAGCAAACTGTTCCAATAACAGTTTCCAACTTTCCGCATTGTCATATCCTGTTCTCTCGGCATCTTCTCTTTTAAGAGCTATGATAGGTAACCAAACATTACCTTTGTGTTCGGAAACTTCTTTTGCAACCTGTAACAAAATAATTTTTTTATCTCCCGCAGTAAACAGTCCATGTGAACTTATCCTTTCAACCTGGGGACGGTTTGCAATGTAGTTTACATAGTTTTCTTTTTTTGAAGCTACATCTATATTCAAATTTATTGCTGTTGAAATAAAATCAGAAGCAGTTTCAATGGTTGGCATATCTTTGTACTCATTGTATTCAAATAAATATTTACTGTTGGGAAAATCTTTCAGAATATCTTTTATCAAATTCTTTTGTTTTTTTGTTGCAGGTATGTTTCTGTATTTTAAATCAATCTTTTCCACACCCTTTCGTGTGGAAATGTATTTTGTCATATTTGTTAGGTGAGAAATATTTTTACCTCCACCTTTGAGATACGGACACTTAAAAATCAGCTGCGCCATTAATATTCTTCATCTCCGTCACAAGTATTTGCATCGTGAAGAGCATCTTCAAAGGTATACTTGCCTTTTTGATTTCTTACAGTTTCAACACAGCGACTGCGGATTCTTCTCACATATTCATCGGGAACATCAATACCTTTCGCAAGTAGATTCATCATAATACTCATCTCAACCGAAAGTCTGAAAAGATTTGCAGACGTTCTGTTTTCATTTTCTTTTAGCGCTGCTTTGATTGCGTTATATATAGCCGGGTTTAAAAAATCAGTGTAACTGTTCGTTTCCAAAAAACTAATATAGTAATCAATGGCTTTTTCAATAAATTCGTTTTGACTGAAATAATTAGCCTTTTTGCATAAGCCTTTTATCATATCTTGCTTAGTTTTATCAATACGAAGTGGAAATACAAATTTTTCGTTATCCATTTATTATTCTCCTCCTTAATATCATTTTATATATTTGAACAAAGTCCTTGAATTTGGTAATAAAACGGACTATGATACTGTATTTGATATCACAGTCCGTTTTTTGATATCATTCAAAACCACCGATAAAGCACGGCACTGCCGGGCTTTGTCCAATTGTGTGATATCACGCTTTTATCTTGCACACAAATAGGTCGCACTCTTTTCTCTTATTTTCGCCTTATATAAGACATATTATCACCTTCGATTTAGTTATAATTTCCATTAAAAAATTCCTCCACAAATTCGCTCTATTTGGAAAAATATTGCGATATGGTACAGTTACTCCACTTTCGGCACATAATGGCAAATAGGGGCATTTGGCGTGTATGGTGGCAAGTTGAGATAGCAAGTTCAGTTTGCAAACAGACTTTCACTTTGGAAAGTGTTTTGTAGTTTTTTTGATTTTGTAATAGTTGCAGTAAAATATAGGTTGCTTTTGAATTTTAATAATCATTTTATTATCTCCCTAAATGATATTTGAATATTATTTATTTTTAATCATTTCTATCACCTCAGTTTTAGGATTTTTATTTTAATATAAACTTTATGATATGTATTATTATTTTTATGACTCCCTCGTTTAGGGAGGCATCTCACAGCTCTTATTTTTCATTTCAAAATTAACTTTGGTTAGATTTAAAATATCACTGTATAGGTGCGTAACGAAACGTGACGGAGGTATATTTTAAAATCAAAACAAAAAAGCCGAAGACACAATTTTATTTTGTATCTTCAGCTCATCTAAGACTATAATTATTTTATTTAGTATGTAGTCTATTTATTTCCTTTATTCAAAAGTTCATAGCATGCTCCCTTTTTTGCAATTAACTCGCTATACTTTCCTGATTCTATAATGGTTCCCTTCTTTAAGACAAAGATGCAGTCAAAACGATCCATTAAGTCATTATAAATGTCATGTGTTATAACAATGCGAGTCTTTCCTTCCATGTTCAATACAGTATTCATGATTTGATGACCTGTTTGCATATCTAGTGCAGAGGTTGCCTCATCAAAAAGCAAGATATCTACTCCTTGTAGAACACTTCTTGCAATCCCGATTCGCTGTTTTTCGCCTCCTGAAAGCATATTACCGTTTTCACCACAGCGATACGAAAGACCTTTGCTTGCAATCATATCAGTTAATCCAGCCTTTCGAATGGCTTCATCTAACATAGCATTATCATATTGACCAAACATAGTAATATTTTCTTCTATGGTTGCGTCAAAAATGAAAATATCTTGGTAAATAACAGACATTAATTGAAAAAGTCTATCATTGGAGATCCCCTTGATATCTGTATCATCAAACTTTACGCTTCCCACATAATTTCGGTTGCTACCGGTAAGAAGATTTAACAAGGTAGTCTTTCCACTTCCACTCTCACCCAAGATTGCATAACAACGATTTGCCTGAAATTCAACACACAAATCATGTAGCACAGTATCCGAGTTTTCATATGAGACAGAAACATTGCTCAACTCAATTTTCCTTTTACAAGATACAGGAAAATCCATACAGGTTGTCTGATACTGCTTCAACAAATTATCATTTTTACTTATTAATTTTTTTGAAGCTTTTACGCGCGCAATTAATTCTGGCATTGTAATTGCTAACTGAATTATATTTTGCATAAGCTGAACAAAGACAACGATAACTCCAGCAGATATTCTGGAATCGTGTTGAGCTAAAAACATACAAATAAAAAAGAATGCTGTTTGTGAGATACGACCGGATATAGCAGCAATATAGGCAACCGAAATTTCTATGTGCTCCCTAGATGCAAATGCGGAAGATGCTTCTTTATTTGAATTCAACAATTTTGTAGAAATGTTCTTTTCAGCTCTCATGCTTTTTATTGCTTTGAATCCATACAAGACTTCTGAAAATACACCCAAAAATGCGCTATTTGCGATTGATAGCTTTTCTTCACAAGACTCCACTTCTTTGAGTCGGAATAAAGAAACAACAATTGGTATTAGTGATATTCCAAAGGCAATTATTGCTAATGTAAAATCGTAATAGATCATAATTACAACTGTCCCCAGAAAGCTTAAAACCGTTTCGGCAATATAAGGAAGTGACTCAATGTAATTTTCTTTGATATGCTCAAGATCATTTGACAATGAAGAGATATATGTAGCAACACCTTCATGATTGAATGTATCAATATGTTTATCCAAAATTTTGTTGTATGTATGTTCTCTATATTGCAATAGAGCTTTGCTTCTGAAAGATGTCCAATATACATATTCAAGAACCGCACCTATAAGTAAACATAAGAAGCAACCTATTGCATAAGTAATTAAATAAGTAGAACTAGTTATTTTTACATGGGATATCGTATCCAAAATTTTTTGAACAAAGGTAGAAAACCCAAGGGAAGCTCCCACCTTGAACACAATACCAAGCATTGCAAGTGTAAAATTAAACCAATTCCCTTTAAATAATGCATACAAACCATTATTATATTCATTGTTTTCTTTCAAATGTTGTTTACAGTGATTCATATAAATTTGATTAATTCTGTTGCTATGTAGTTATCGTATGCTGGTAAATATGATATCAAGCAAACAGAAGTTTGACCTTTCTGTTTTAATTTATTTAACACTACACTTAAAATAATTTACAGTGAAGCAACCAACTTATGTACATAAGGGTAGTAGGTTGATTTAAGAAAGTCATCAAAGTCGGCTATCTCCATAGAACACATTCTTTTAAAGTCTACCTCTGCAGATAAGGCACATCCACCAGAACAATAGCCTCCAATCCTACATTTCTGGCATTCGACATAGTCCTTGTATGTTCGGTTAGGAAATCTATAATCTTCAAGTGAATCAAGGGAGAACTTAAATAGAGAATATTGTTTTCGTCCCACACTAAACGTACAGCGGAAAACATCCAAATCTGGATCAATGTAAAATACTTTATCGATAGGAGCCGAGGCCCAACAATAATTCGACACATATTTTTTCTCCATCTGCCTAAAGTTTGGATCGATTTTTTTGCACAACTCAAGTGTGGATTTTACAAATGAATAATGAATGTTAGGTTCACATATGTTCAATTTTAGAAGTTTTTCTATCAATTGGGAGTCAGTGACCATTTTGCTATAACCAGTTTCGAAACGACGATCATCAACTCGGGCAATGGAAAAATTAAAATTTGGATTGCTCAAAAAACCATTATTGCGATAAAATTCTATCATTTCCTCTAACTGATCAATGTTGTGTTGATCGATATTAGCTTCAACATTAACCATTACATCATAGTTAATCAATGTCATTATTGACTTAAGAATACTATTGCTACATGAGTCAATATCAGAGGTCGCACTGAATCTGGTGAATTCGTTAGAGGATATGCTGTCAATTGTGGTGTTAATGCATATATTAAGCCCACTATAAATAACTAGATCTTTTAAATAGAGAGGCAAATTCACACCATTAGTTGTAATACTCATAGGGAAGCAATGCTCCACACAAAAATCAAAAATTTTTATAATATCATTATAGTTTTCTGGTAATAGTGGTTCGCCCCCAAATAATTCCATATAGATTGTTTTTTCGGGGTGTTTTATGTGATACTTTTCTATTGTATTCAAAATGGACTCTAGATTCTCGCTTGTAATTCTGTCTTTACGGAGATTAGGATCACACTGTTGATAACAATACTTACATTTTAAATTACATGCATAACTTAGGACTATTACAAAAGATACACTATCATCTGCTGTATCAATGATGCTTTTAGAGCAATTTGCGAAACAGCGAGCATTGTGAGATAATAATGGTGGTGATGAAA
>JAHHTR010000073.1 GCA_020024515.1 Angelakisella sp. | reverse complement strand
AAAATAGTATATTTTGACGAATTTGTTGCAATATTATATGTGAAATATATTGTTATGTAATATTATAAATATAAAACAAAGTATATAGAAGTTTCGTAAGTTAAACGTTAAAGAAATTACAAAAAACTGGGATATTTGCTTACTATACTTATTTTCATCACTTTGCTTATAGCTTTGTTCCCATGTGGATTATGCAAAATGTCGAAATATATATTACTTTCATGATACTTACTCTATTGTTTTTGACTCTATGCTATTCATTACCCTGTTTTATTTTATGGAATGATATTTGCAAACAAATGTGGAAAAATACATTAAATAGAACTACATTTAAAACAACAACTGACCCTGAACTTTCCGATATAACACTGTCCGCTTTGGATAGCTGGGAAGAAACATCTGTTAATGAAATAAAAAGAGGCAAATTTTTTAAAAGGAAAATGCTAATAATGATTTAACAGTAGCTCTTAACCGGTTGACAGCTCTTTCAGAAAGCTATTCTGAATTAAAAACCGGTTCTAAGTTTCTGTCACTACAAAATGAACTTTCACAAACTGAAAATAAAATTCAAAAGCAAGACAAATTTATAATGATACTGTCTTAAAATACAATGATGCTATTCAGGTTTTTCCCATATCTATTATTACCAATATGACAGGATTTCATAAGATTGATTTTTTGTTGCTGAAAAGGAAAATATTAAGGTTCAATTTTAAAATCAATTAATTCAAAATCAACATAATTTACAATATGTTGTATTTATAAAGAAAACAAAAGTGATATAATAGCATCAGTTAGCACTCTATATGTCAGAGTGCTAATATTTACAAAAAAGACATAAATTATATAATACTTCTACAAAAATTATATCTATAATATAAGTCGTTGGAAGGAATAATAATAAAGTAAGAAAGGTGAGATACTATGAATATACAAAAATTTACACAAAAATCATTGGAAGCAATTCAGTCAGCACAAATGATAGCAATAGAAAAAAATAATATGCAAATAGAAGAAGCTCATCTTCTTCTTGCGCTAACCGAACAAGAAGACGGACTTATTTCGCAGTTACTAAAAAAGCAACAAATAAATTTGGAGTTCTTTATTAAAGAAATAGATAGTATAATAGGACAAATTCCAGGTGTTACAGGCAACGGCAGAGAGGAAAACAAAATATATGTATCAAGAGAAGTTGACCTGATACTAAACGACTCCGAAAAACTTGCCAAAAATATGAATGACGAATATGTATCTGTTGAACACATCTTCTTGACACTTATAGAAAAAGCAAGCGGTAAAGTAGCAGAGCTATTCAAAAAATATAATATTGATAAAAACAGTTTTTTAAAAGCACTTAAAGAAGTAAGGGGCAGTCAAAGAGTAACAAGCGATACTCCAGAAACCACTTATGATGCACTTAAAAAATACGGTACAGACCTAGTTGAACATGCAAGAAACAAAAAACTTGATCCGGTAATCGGCAGAGATGACGAAATAAGAAATGTTATACGTATTCTTTCACGCAAATCAAAAAACAATCCTGTTTTAATCGGTGAACCAGGCGTAGGTAAAACAGCTATTGCCGAGGGAATTGCTCAAAGAATAGTAAGAGGCGATGTTCCCACAAGCCTAAAAGACAAAACAATATTCTCTCTTGATATGGGTAGTCTTATAGCAGGCGCCAAATTCAGAGGTGAATTTGAAGAAAGATTAAAAGCTGTTCTTACAGAAGTTAAACGTTCAGAAGGTAAAATTATACTGTTTATCGACGAACTGCATTTAATCGTTGGAGCAGGCAAAACCGACGGAGCAATGGACGCAGGCAACTTACTGAAACCTATGCTTGCAAGAGGCGAATTACACTGTATAGGAGCTACAACTCTTGATGAATACCGCCAATATATAGAAAAAGATGCTGCACTTGAACGACGTTTCCAAACTGTACTTGTAGGGGAACCTATGGTTGAAGATACAATAGCTATTTTAAGGGGACTGAAAGAAAGATACGAAGTATATCATGGTGTAAAAATTACCGACAGCGCCATTATAACAGCGGCTACTCTGTCAAACCGATATATTACAGACAGATTTTTACCGGATAAAGCAATAGATTTAATAGATGAGGCTTGTGCTATGATACGCACCGAAATAGACTCTATGCCCACCGAACTTGATGTAATCAGACGTAGAATTATTCAGCTGGAAATAGAAGAAGCCGCTCTTAAAAAAGAAAAAGATAAACTTTCTGCTGAACACTTAGAAGAAATACGCAAAGAACTTGCCGAAAAACGGGAAACCTTTAACGCTATGAAAGCAAAATGGGACAATGAAAAAAACTCCATTGTAAAGGTACAGGAACTTCGCAAAAAATTGGAAGATTTAAAGAATGAAATCGAGCACGCAGAGCAAGTTTATGATCTGAATAAAGCGGCTGAACTGAAATATGGAGAACTTCCGAAAATCCAAGAAAAACTTGCGAAGGAAGAAAAACTTGCGGATACTGCAAAAAATGATACACTGCTAAGGGATAAAGTTACAGACGAAGAAATTGCAAAAATAATTGAACGTTGGACAGGTATTCCCGTTGCTAAACTTATGGAAGGTGAAAGAGAAAAGTTATTGCATTTAGACGATATTCTTCACAAACGTGTTATAGGACAAAATGAGGCAGTTCAAAAAGTTTCAGAAGCCATACTTCGTTCACGCGCCGGTATTGCCGACCAAAACAAACCAATAGGCTCATTTATGTTTTTAGGACCAACAGGCGTAGGTAAAACAGAACTTTCAAAAGCTCTTGCAGAGGCACTGTTTGATAACGAAGATAATATTGTTCGTATTGATATGTCGGAGTATATGGAAAAATACAGTGTGTCTCGTTTAATAGGAGCGCCTCCCGGATATGTAGGGTACGAAGAAGGCGGACAACTTACAGAGGCTGTACGTCGCAGACCATATTCGGTAGTATTGTTTGATGAAATAGAAAAGGCACACCCCGATGTATTCAATATTTTGCTACAAGTGCTTGATGACGGAAGAATTACCGATTCACAAGGTCGCTCGGTGGATTTTAAAAATACAATCATTATTTTAACTTCTAACCTAGGTTCTGAATTTTTACTAGACGGCATAGACGAAAGCGGAAATATTAAAACAGAGGCGCAAAATGCGGTTGATACACTTCTTCATAAATCATTTAGACCTGAATTTTTAAACCGTATTGATGAGATAGTTCTTTACAAACCACTTACAAAAGATGATATGTGCAAGATAGTTGACCTGATGCTTGCAGAACTAAATCATCATTTAGAAGAAAAACATCTAAAATGTGAAGTTACACAAAGTGCAAAAGAATATATAATTGAAAACGGATATGATCCACAATTTGGTGCAAGACCACTTCGTCGTTATATACAACAAAATGTGGCAACATTACTTGCTAAAAAAATTATATCCGAAGATATAGAAAGCGACACAACACTAAAAGTAGATGTTAAAAATAATAATTTAATTGTTATGTAAATATAAAATATCGGCTATGGGGATACAAAAGTCCTCATAGCCTTTTTATTTTTAAAAATATTTTATATATTTCCTTGACATTACACCCACTGCATAGTTTATTATAAGCATATAAACTTAAAAATGTATCACAAAAATAAATATATTTACCGATTTGCTTGTAGGTGCAATCAATCAAATAAATACTGATAAACCCGATAAATATCCTGTATTAAAGCAATCAGCTTGATAAAGGCATGTATGATGTTTTGTCACATTACTATGAAATATTTACAAATGTAAAATAAAAATGTAAAATATATATATATATAGGAGATTAGATATATGGAAAAAGTAAAATTGAGAGTTCCTTTCTTTGTAGTAAACCCTAAGGCATACATGTATGGTGATGAGGTTTTGAAACTTGCAGAGTATACAGACAAGTTGGCTAAAAAATACAATTTCGATATTTTATTTACAGCTTAGCATGTAGACCTAAACAGAATACTTGATAAAATAGTTCCACGTGAGCTTTCAGAAAATACAAATTACAGATATTCGGGTCCAAAACACGTCGACTTTTTAATGAATCTTAATGACCCTATGTATCCTGCGGATCCGGGAACAATTTTGAACGGTGATGCGCATATCAGAGGTTCTCTACTAGGTGCCAGTGAATCATTTGTACTAAAAGACAGCAAATTGCAAATAGGTACAGTTGGATACATATACTTTATAGATTGGGATCAAAACAGAATTCGTGATAGAAAATGTCATGTTATGGTAGTTGGCGAAAAATAATTCAATTTTATTTTATAACGAATTATTTTAATATATACATATTAAAAAGGAGAATATTTATGAAAAAAATTCTATTATGTTGTGGTTCAGGTATAGCTACATCAACAGTAGCAACAGCACGTCTAAAAGAAAAATTGGAGGAGAGAGGTTTTGCAGGTCAATTTATAACTACTCAATGCAAAGTAAATGAACTTGAATCAAAAATTGCAGATTATGATTTAGTTATATCAACTGCTGTTCTTACTCAATCATTTTCAAAGCCGGTAGTTCAAGGTATTCCTTTCTTGACAGGTATGGGTCTTGATAAAACAATTGACGAAATTATCAGCAAACTTGGTTGGTAACTTAGATTAAATCTAAAATAAATATTTTATAATTGATGTTATAAATGTTTGGAGGTAGTATTATGGATTTTTTAGTTAAAGCTGCTGACTTTATCAATGGTTTTGGTTCATCAGTAATGATGGCGATAATAGTAACAATTTTAAGTTTGATTTTCGGAGCAAAATTCGGACGTTCATTAAGAGCCGGTTTAACTGTTGGTGTTGGACTAATCGGTATCACAACAGTATTCGGTTTGCTTGGCTCAAACTTGAGTCCTGCAACACAGGCAATAGTAGAAAGATATGGATTCAGTCTATCAATAATAGATGTTGGCTGGCCTGCATCATCAGCAATAGCTATTGCAACTAATGTTGGTGCTATGATAATTCCATTCGGTCTATTTATTAACGTTATAATGTTATTAACAAATACAACACAAACTGTAAACGTTGATATTTGGAACTATTGGCACTTTGCCTTTACAGGTGCATTGGTTGCAGGTGTCACAGGAAACATTGCTTACGGCTTTATCGCAGCAGGCGTAAATATGGTTATAGTTATGGTAATCGCTGACCTTACAGCCCCTGCGGTTGCAAAGTACAATGGACTTGAAGGGGTTTCAATTCCTCACGGATTTTCAGGTGCTTTTGTTCCACTTGCTTGGGTAACAGATAAGATTATAGGTTCTATCCCAGGACTAAAAAAAGTTGATATCAACTTTAAAAAAGTTCAAAAAAAATTCGGCGTTTTGGGTGAACCAATACTTATAGGTACAGTTATAGGTACAGTTATTGGTCTATTTGCAAGTTATGGCTGGGGTTCATTACAACTTGGTATAACAATGGGTGCTGTACTTGTTCTAACTCCTAAGATGGCAGCTCTCCTAATGGAAGGTTTGCTTCCTCTTTCAGATGCAGCATCAGGCTTTATCACAAAACACTTCTCAAACAGAGGTAAATTTTACATAGGACTTGATTCAGCCGTTGGTGTAGGTAACCCAATAACGATAGCTCTTTCACTTATCCTTGTTCCTGTTACACTAATCCTTGCTATGATTCTTCCTGGAAATAAAGTTTTACCATTCGGTGACTTGGCAACACTTCCATATATGATGGTTTTGATTTTGCCTATCTGTAAAAATAACGGTTTCCGTGCATTAATCGTTGGTCTTGTTTCACTTGCATTAGGACTATACTTTGCAACAGACCTTGCAAAACTGCACACAGACCTTGCTGTTCAAGCAAGCTTTGCTATGGCGGAAGGATCATCACTTATTTCTTCAATCTGTGACGGCGGTAACCCTCTATCATGGGCAATTACAAAGATTTCAAATCTAAATCATGTAGGTATAATCATACTTGTTGCGATTGCTATTGCTCTTGCTGTGTTTAACAGATTCAGAATAGTAAAAGAAGCTAAAGCTCTAAAAGCGGAAGAAACAGCTACAAAATAATTATTAAGCATTTTTACGTGATAGACATAGATATTTTATCTATGTTTATTAAAAGGGAGGATTTTTAGGTGGAAATATATTCAATGGAACCAAAAAGATTTCACATAAGTATTACCGCTACCGGTATATTTTGTATATTCTTTTGTATATTTTCTATCATAAATGTTATAAAAGGTGATATGTTATATTTTGTACTTGGTATTGTATGTATATATCACATTATAAATTGTTTTGTATCTATAAGTAATCCGTCAAAAGTTAAAATTTCAGATGATGAGATAAGCTTTTCGGCATACGGAAAAACGCATACATACAAAAAAGATGGGATAGAAAATATCCAAATCAAAGAATTATCAAAATACAGAAAAATGTATGTAAGAATTAATGATGTGAAACTTTTAAAGGGTAGATATTGGATAAATTGCGATAAAATGAATGACGGAAAGCAATTATGGGATTTATTGATATATTTTGAATACAAAAAAAATCCAAACCAACTCAAATTTCAAGCATATACACCTAAAAATCCTTATGTTGCAGAAGAAACCACAGACTCTGAAAATCAGAAAACCTTAGAAGAAAATCCAACTATTTCCGATATGGAAATAACAAATAATAATATTTAACTGTAAAATTATATATGATAATATTTTAAGTGGAGGTTTAATATGAACGATAGAGAAAAAATTCTTGACGAAATGATATTTGATAGCAAACTTGTAAAAATGAATTTAAATTGCACTTCTAATGAAGAAGCTTTGGAGCAACTGGCAAACGTTCTTTTGGAACAAGGCTTGGTAAAAGCTAGTTACATAGAGGCAATCAAAGAGAGAGAAAGAGTTTTTGCAACAGGCCTTGAACTTATAGATATGGGTATAGCTTTACCACACACAACACCTGACCATGTTAATGAACCGGCTATGGCAGTTGGTATTTTAAAAAAACCTGTAACATTTATCGGTATGGGTGAACCTAATCACAAAATAGATGTTGAGATTATTTTTATGCTTGCTGTAAAAAAATCAGATGCACAGTTAAAAATACTTCAAGCGCTACTGAAAGTATTTCAAGAAGAAGGCAAATTAAAAGAACTTAAAAACTGTAAAACAAGCGAAGAAGTTTCTATAATGCTAAAAAATCTTCTTCCTTAAATTATATATAAAAGCTTTCTCTGTATAATATTTTGGAGGTAAGGAAGATATGCATAATAAATTTAGAGCAAATCCGGTATCAGAAGGTATATCAATAGGAGAAACATTTCATTATTGTCCTTATGTACCAAATGTTGTGGAAAAACAAATATCAGAAGATGATATACAAGATGCCCTATTACAATATGAAAATGCACAAAACAAAGCGAAGGAAGAACTACAATTATTGCAAAGTCATCTAAAAGATGATAATTCAAATAAAGCTCGCATTTTTGATGCTCATATAGATATTTTATTTGATGCAGCAATGGACGAAGATATCCGAGACGAAATAGATGATTTAAATAATCCTGCCTTTGCAGTTAATAAAGTATATGAAAAATATATTAGAATAATAGGAAAGTTAAAAGATGAACTAATTGCTGAAAGAGTTGCAGATATCAGAGATGTCAAAAATCGTTTGTTGAGATGTTTGGAAGGGGTAGAAGAACGTAATTTAGCAGAATTACAAAAACCTGTGGTAATTGTCGCATATGATTTATTACCATCTGTTACAGCAACACTAGATAAAAATAAAGTACTTGCAATCATTACAGAAGTCGGTGGTTCAACTTCACACAGTGCAATTATAGCAAGAAGTTATGGAATTCCCGCTTTGCTTGGTCTGAAAGATGCAATGAACATTATTACAGACAAAACAGAAGTAATTGTAGATGCAGTAGATGGTGAAATTATTTTATATCCAACCGCAGAACAAAAAGAAAAGTATAGCAAAAAAAGAGAAAAATTCTTAATAAAACAAAAAGAAACAAAACAATATATTTCACAAGAAGCAAAAAGTACCGATGGTACAAAAATTGATGTAGAAATTAATTTAGGCTCAGCTTCAAGCAACGAATTACAAGGTGGCTGTCAATATACAGATGGTGTCGGACTGTTCCGCACAGAATTCATTTATATGGGTAGACCTGATTTGCCGACAGAAGATGAGCAATTTGAAATATATAAAAAAGTATTACTTGTATTTAAAGATTCCCCTGTTACAATTCGTACTCTCGACATAGGAGGAGATAAAAAACTGGATAGTATGAAGATGCCTATTGAAGAAAACCCATTCTTAGGAAACAGAGCTTTACGACTTTGCCTATCAAACCCACAAATTTTCAAAACACAGCTTCGTGCTTGTCTAAGAGCAAGTGTTTACGGAAATCTATGGCTAATGTTCCCAATGGTAGGAAGTCTTGATGATGTAAGAGCTGCTAAAAAGGTTTTACAAGAAGCAAAAGATGAACTTGATAAAGAAAATATACCATACAGCAAAGATATAAAATTTGGTGTGATGATTGAAATTCCGTCAATCGCATTACTTGCAGATATGGTTGCAAAAGAAGTAGACTTTGTAAGTATAGGTACAAATGATTTGACTCAGTACACTATGGCTGCCGACAGAATGAATCCCACTGTAAATAAATATTATCAATCAAACAATCCGGCTATATATCGTTTGATAAATTATGTTACAAAAGAATTTAAAAAACAAGGCAAAGATGTTTGTGTATGTGGCGAAATGGGCGGAAACAAATTATCTGCTCCTGTGCTTGTAGGTATGGGAATACGTAGATTAAGTATGGGGCTTGCATCTGTTGCATCGGTTAAAAAAGTAATTAATAATTTAAGCATACAGCAAATGGAAGAACTTGCAAACCAAGTTTGTCAAATAGAAACAGATAAAGAAATTGTAGATTATTTAAGCGAAAAACTATCAGATTTAATTTAAAACAATTAAAATAAAAAGGTAGGTAATATTTATGTATAGCAGAAAAACCGTAATACAAAACCCAACAGGACTTCATGCACGTCCTGCATCGGAATTTATTTCATGTGCAAATAAATTTGAATCAAAAATATCTTTGATAAAATTTCCGGAAGAAGAAAAAGTTAATGCAAAATCCATTGTAATGCTTTTATCTTTAGCTATGGGACCCGGAACAGAAGTTGAGATAATAGCAAAAGGAAGCGACGAAGTTGATGCTGTTGATACACTTGTTGCTCTTATCGAAAGCCGCTTCGGAGAATAATCAATACATATATCCGTTAAAAGATAAGTAAAATTATTCCATTTATCCATTCATAAAAAATTTATTAAAACCGCCCGAATATATATTGGTAAACTATTTCAATAATTATTTTTCTGATATTATTTGCGCGGTTTCTCTTTTTTTATTACTATATTTTCAAATATAAAATAGCATTTATTGATAATTGACATTGTAATAAAATTATGTTAGCATATAGTTAGCAAATACTAACTATATGGGAAGGATTGAAAATAATGAAAAAACTTCTTTCTGTTTTCGGAATAGGACCTTTATATGTAATTTCAATAATGATATTGACATTTATATCAATAAGAATGGAATATTTTCAAATTCTTCCGAATTTACAGTTTCCTTTTTGGAATGTTTTCGGTAAATTTTTAGCTATTATTTTTGTATTAATCGGATTTTTACTGTGGTTTAATTCCGTTGTAATTATCAAACTCGATAAAAAAATCAAAGAAAACCAACTTGTAACAACTGGTGTCTATTCTTGGGTACGCAATCCTATCTATACAGGCATTACTTTTCTTTTGTGTGGAAGTCTTTTTTGGAGAGGTAATATATATTTACTTTTTCTACCCATTTTGTACTATCTGTTAATGACATTACTGGTAAAATTTACAGAAGAAAAATGGTTGACTGAACTTTACGGACAAACCTATATTGATTATTGCAAACGTGTAAACAGATGTATCCCATGGTTTCCAAAAAAATAAATATAAAAATAAGCCAAAATTTATTCTCTTTTTTAAGTTTAAATTTTGGCTTGATTTTTTATAGTAACCATAACAATAAAATATTCTATATGTCAAAAAAATATCCCTGTTTGTACTTTTTGCATTATTGAACTGCTCCAATTTGTGCGGACAGTACAAAAAGAACCTCTTATGGTATGGAA
>JAHHTR010000072.1 GCA_020024515.1 Angelakisella sp. | reverse complement strand
ATAATAATGTTATAATACTTATTATGGATTTATAATAATGTTTAAAAAGATTATTTTTTCCTACTATTAATTTAAAGGGGTTATTTTGAAAAAACAAAAATAAATATCTACAATTTTTAGAAATGGAGTTTTTAAATGGAAGAAAAAAAGCAAAATCCATCAAACAAAGCACGCCCAAAAGGTGAAGCCAAAAAAGTTTGGAATGGAATATGGAAAACTTTTGCGTCTTTAATAATGATTTTCATTATTATTTGCTGTATTTTCGGTTGTTATCTTGCAATGATAATATTCGATAAATTTGATAAGTCCGAAACCATTAACCTCGACCTTGATATGCTAAAACTTAATTATACAACAATTTTGTATCAACAAAATCCAACAACAGGTGCATACGAGGAAATGCAACGTCTTGAAGGTACAAAGGGAAGCAGAATTTGGACAGACTACGAGGACATGCCACAACATCTTTTTGATGCACTTATTGCTGTTGAAGATAAAAACTTTCTTGAACACACAGGCGTTGACTGGCGACGTACAATGATAGCAGGTGTTGATAATATTTTGAGTAAATTTGGACTTTCCATACTTCCCGGTAATCCGGGTGCATCTACTATTACACAGCAGCTTGTACGTAATGTAACGAATGACACCAAAAGAAGTTGGGACCGTAAATTGCGTGAAATTTTCCGTGCAGTAAAAATGGAGCGTAAATATTCAAAAGATCAAATTATCGAGTCATATTTTAATATGGTATCTTTTGGTAACAACACAAACGGTATACAAGCTGCCGCAAATCTTTACTTCAATAAAGATGTAAAAGACTTGACGGTTGCACAGTGTGCCTCAATAGTTGGTATTACACAAAATCCTACTTATTATAATCCATATACTAAATATGAAAATAACAAAAAAAGAAAAGAAACAGTACTATTTTTGATGCATGAGCAAGGAAAACTGAATGACGAAGAATACGAGGCTGCTCTTAATGAGGAAATAGTATTCAATAAAGAAAATAATCAAAAAAGACAGAATAATGAACAAAGTTACTTTACTGACTTTTTGATGACACAAGTTATTGAAGACCTTGCAAAAGAACTGAATATTACAGAAAAAGAAGCATCAGAAAAGCTTTATCAAGGTGGTTACAGAATATATACAACTGTTGACCCAACTGTTCAGGAAAAACTAGAAAATATTTATGAAAATCCTGAAAAGTATATGCCACCTGTACTAAATGAGGAATATCCTCAATCAGCATTTATCATTACAGATATCAACGGAGCTATAAAAGGACTTGTCGGTGGTATCGGTAAAAAAGAAGGCGCAAGAGTTTGGAACCGTGCAACAGATACTCAACGTCAGCCGGGTTCTACAATCAAACCTATTGCATCTTATGCACTAAGTATCGAAAACGATATTATTAACTGGTCATCACTTGTTCTTGATGGTCCATATTGTAAATACATTAAAGGTCAACCTTTATGGAAACCAACTAACTTCTATAACTACTCACTTGGATTTTTGGGATATATTCCTGCGGTTGAAGCTATACAGCGTTCAACAAATGTAGTTCCTGTAAGACTTGTAGAACAATTATCATACAATACTGTATGGAATTTCTTGCATGGTTCTTTGAATATAAAATCCCTTGTTCCATCAGATATTGCACCTAGTCCATTGGCACTTGGTTCACTTACTCATGGTGTAACACCGCTTGAAATGGCAGGAGCATACCAAATTTTTGCAAACGGTGGAACATATACAGAACCATACACATACACAACGGTACTTGATTCAAAAGGCAATGTAATATTAAAGAAAGACATTGTTCCAACTCGTGTTATTACTTTTGAAACAGCAACTATTATGAATAAATTACTGCAACAAGTTGTTTCTGCTTTCCCAGGTACAGGTCGAGCAGCATCACTTGCAGAACTAAATATTCCCGTTGCCGGCAAAACAGGTACAACTGATAAAGACGTTGACCAATGGTTTATTGGTGTAACACCATACTATGTAGGTGTGTGTTGGATGGGTTATGATAACCAATTTAAGACCACAATTAACGAAAAAGGTGAAAAAGTTATCGTAAAAGATAAATATGGTCAAAATGTTGCAAATAGTATTAAATATCAAAAATACCCACCACCAATACTATGGCAAACAGTAATGAAGGAGGTTCACAAAGGTCTTGAACCAAAACAATTTATAGCAAGCAGTAATGTTGTTCCGGTAACATATTGTAAAGATACAGGTTATGCTGCAACTGAATTTTGTGAGAGAACAGCTACCGGCTGGTACAAGACAACAAATATTCCTTCAAAGTGCCCTCAACATGGTTCAACATATGTTGTTGACTATCATGTTACAGGTCAAAAACCATGGCTTGATCCAGATGCTCCACTAAAAGAAGAATGGGCATTCCTATATATGCATGACCCACTATATTCAGAAGAAATTAGGCAGCTGTACCCATATTTATATGAATAATTAGGTGATGTAGTATTTTTGTAGATGGAGGGAATTTATGAAAAAAATAAGTGTTTTTTTATTGTTTATTTGCACAATCTTGTTTTGTAGTGTATCAACTGCATTTGCTTTTTATGGCTCTGCCGCTCCCGGTGAAGCAATAATAATAGATAACTTTATTGATGAAGATGGCTACAATTTCAGTGATACTTGTGACAATACTGATTTTAGACTGTCATATACATTTAAGGCTGGCGGAAAATATGTTGACTCTGTTTATATCAATAACGGAAGTGTTTTTCTACGTGTAAAACCCGATGTAGATGTTTCAAACACTGTAAAATATATAGCAGGGAAAATAACATTGACAGATACAAGACGTCCGATAACCAAATATTACTCTGAAATTAATCATTTAGAAATAGTTAACTATGAACCCATATCCCTATATCAAGACTACAATAGTGAACAATATTTATTACCTAATGAATATTACTATAAAAAAGTAGATTTCAATTTTAATGGATACTCTACCGGAAAACTACATGCTGTATTTAACCATGATACATTCAATAATGGTACTGCTGAATACAATATACACATAAAAGCACCACATGATCCTATGTTTTTGGGACATACAAACGAAATTAATAAAGCTATAATGAATAAATATGGTAGAGGAAACAAAGCACAACTACGTTTTTGGAGTTGGCCTGCCGAACCTAAATTTTATAGCGAAGGTGAATTATCATTATTTGTTAAAAATGATGAATTTGTGTATGAAATTATGCCTGATAACTCATTACGAGTAATAAATGGAAATTATGACGAGTATAATAATACTTTTACTTTTAAAACAAAAAAACTTGGCAGTTATGTTATCAGTGACAAAAAATTGCCGGCTACTCCAAGCACCAGCGGGAATAATGTTACTCCTAAACCACCGGTAGTGCCTTCTTCTGTTCCTACACCACCACCTTCAACAAGCAGTGAATCTTCAAAGCCAGAAGAAACTTCTTTATCGATATCTGAGGAAAGTTCTTCTGAGGAGTTATCTTCCGAAGGCAGTTCAACTGTTGCACCACCATCTTCAAATATACCGTCATCTCAGTCAACTCTACCGACAGATACAAACAAGACCGATACAGGAGTTGGCAAAGGAATTGGTATTGGTATTTTAATATCACTTATTGTGATAGCTATTGTTGGTCTAATCTACTTTATAATATTTAAAAATAGTAAACGTAGCTATGATTCATGGGAAGAATAATCTAAAATCATAAATCAATAGATAAAAAAGTCCGTATACAGTAAATAATTAAACTGTATACGGACTTTTTATGTTATTTAATCAAAACTTGTATCGAGCTTTATTGTTTTTGCCCTACCTAATATTGAACGTTCATTATAATCAAATAATAGTGCAATATTTAATTTATTGTGATTATTATTCAAAACATCATATTCAAAAAGTTCAATATAAATAGAATTAAATATTTCATCTACATTCTTTCCAATATACTGTGGCAAATATGCAGATATATTTCCTTCTGCCAAAAACTCTGTTGTTTGATATTTTGTCAAATACTTTTTAGCTTTTGCCCAATTCGGAATTTTTCTCGGTCGCTCATGACAAACTATATCATATCTACATAGATTAGCAAACAAGTCATAATCAATATCAAGTTTTGCACTGCAAAAATCATAAAGGAAAGTGTATTGATTATCTTTGCTCAGCGGTGCGATATGATGTCCACACTCTACATAATACACCCCCAATTCCATAAAGAAATCAAACGGTGTATCAAAAAAATCTATTAAATATCGCACCATATTTTCAAATCTACCTGAATTATAATACAGTTCCACCACTTCTTCAACTTTTTTCAGTTTTATAATATCTTTATATGGTAAAACATCTGTTTCAAGTATTTCATACGGAGCATAGTGTCGAAATTTCATCTTATAATTTTTATACACCTCATACATATATGAACCTTTAAGGAGTTTTAGCATACCAAGCTGGAGCTGCTGAGGTTTGTGTGCAAATACTTCATTAAATGAATTTCTGAACGATGATATATCTTCATAAGGCAAGCCTGCTATTAAATCAAGATGTAAGTGTATATTTTCAAAAGCATTTATAGTATCGACCTTATCAAAAATCTTATCGAGTTTCGCATATCTTCGTATTGCAGAAAGAGTCTCTTGATTAGTTGACTGAATGCCTACTTCCAACTGAACCAAGCCTTGTGGCATACGCTTTAAAATTGCCAGCATCTCATCATCAATTATATCTGCTGATACTTCAAAATGGAAATTTGTAACTCCATTATATGTATCTATTAAAAACTGCCATATTTCCTTACAAACTTTTTTATTACAGTTAAATGTTCTATCAGTAAATTTAACTTGTCGCACTTTTTCATCAATAAATATTTGCAGTTCGCTTTTAATTTTTTCAACAGACTTAAAGCGAATACCATGCTCTGAACCCGAAAGACAGTAGGCACATTTATATGGACAACCACGTGACGCCTCATAATAAAGCGTACGGTTATGAAGTTTCGGTAATTCATCTTGGTACGGAAAAGGTAGCATATCTATATCAAATGCGTTATCAGTCCTTACAAATCTGCTTGTTATTTCTTGATTATTCGCTAATTTTGTCAGTAAATCAAATAGCACTATTTCGCCTTCACCACTGACAATGTAATCACAGGAATATTGTTCCGCACTATTTGAAAAAGATACTTCCGGACCTCCTAAAACAACAGTTGTTTGTGGTGATATTTGCTTTATACATTTACAAAGGTCGGTCACAATATTTATATTCCATATATAGCAGGAAAAGCATATAACATCAACATCTTTTTCGATTAATTCCTGTAAAATTATATCCTTTTGGTTATTTATTGTATATTCACAAAATTCCGCATCAATATTTTCATATTGCTTACTCAAAAAATAAAAATATCTAACAGCAATATTTGTATGTGGGAATTTAGCATTTATCGCAGTAAATAAAACTTTCACTGAAAATATCCCCTATTTTAATTATTCTATTTCTAGCCCTGTTAAAAAACTCTTATTACCTATAATATGTCTTATTTGTTCTTCACTTATTTTATCACTGTAAAAATCGGTAATAGCTTTTAATAAAGCTGTTCCTTTCTCAACTGAAATATGCACCAAATCCAGCGGTGATGTATGCTCTAATTTATTTGTAAATGGATTTACCCACTCACTGATATATCCGTTTTTCGGCTGTGGGCATGGTGTAACGTGACACATAAGTACTCCTGGTTTACGCACAATATATTTTTCGACAAATTTTATAAGCAAAATTAATAATTTGTTGCTTGTTCCAAACCAGTATGTATGATAGTATTTTGATGATTTATAGGCACTTACAATTTCTTTTGCTGGTACTTCATAATCATATATATTTTTTAATGATTTTTGCAGTAATTGTGCTATTTGCATATATTCATCATCACTCAGTTGTGGAGCGACTTCTTTACCTTTTACTGTCATAGTGGCTTTCTCTAACTGATGTATATATGAATCCAAAGAAACCTCGCAAAAACCATGTCCATAAGGAATATTAAATCTACCATTTTCTGAACTCTGCGAAACAATATAAGGATGCATTACAGTATCTGCCACATAGTGCATAGCAAAACCGCTTGCAAAATCCTTTTGAATATCATTTTTTGCATTAATAATCAAATCTTGCAAAAATAGACCACATTTTTCTTCGTGCAAAATTGATGCCATTTCATTAAGATTATATTCCTTATTTTTATCGAAAAACTTATAGCAATACATAGGGTCCGGTCCTTGCGAACCCCATAAATAAACATTCATATTATTTATATTTCTATGTATTTTATTATTAGCCTTTGTAGCTACCGATACGTGTATATATGCCTCAGGCATTAACTAAAAACCCCCTAAAAAAAATATTACTATATAATATTAATCTTCACATACATTATATGCTACACTATTTATGTAGAAAACGCAAGTATAAAAGAGAATTTTATCGAAATAATAAGAGGTAACACCGTACAGTTAACAGTTACCGATTAAAACAGTATACTGTGCGGTATTACCTAAAATAACCGACAGCTCAGTGGATTGATACTTTTGCTGTCGGTTATTGTCTTATATCTTTATATTACTTTTATTTACTGCTGAAAATATATTTTGCAAATTCGGAATCCGGTGTAATGATAATCTTTGCACCGCTTTGTGGCAAAGTAGCCTTGTATGTTTCCAGTGTTTTATAAAAAGCATAAAACTCAGGGTCGGCATTGTATGCCTCGTTGAATATTGCGGCTGCATCTGCATCTCCCTTACCTTTTATTCTTTGCGCCTCAGCATTTGCCTTTGCTTTTATCTCGGCTGCCTCACGTTCTGCGTCTGCCTTAATCTTCTCTGCCTCTTCATGACCTTCTGAACGATATTGTCTAGCCATTTGCTGACGTTCTGTTCTCATACGGTTAAATATATTCTCGTTATTCTCGCTTGGCAAGTCTGTACGTTTTATGCGAATATCTGCAATACATATACCATAAGGAGAAAGAACTGTGTTTAGCTCATTTGCATTTTCCAAAAGCATATTTTCAACATAGTCTTTATCTGCAATTAATTTATGTGCGACTGTACGACCGATTTTTTCATTCATTTTTGAATACATTAGATCTTCGATACGTTGGTTAGCTGAATTTATGGAATTCATTGTAATTTTAAATCTTACAGGATCAACTATCCACCACTGAGCATTGTTATCAAGTATCAGTTTCTTTTTATCGGAAGTTATAACTTCACGTGGCATTGTATCGTATGTTATAAGCTGATTGCTGAATTTTTCAACTCTGTCGATAAACGGTATTTTAAATTTTAAGCCTGCGCCATCGGACAATGTAATATTTTTATACTTTTCATCATTTTTAAGATTATTGTATTCTTCTTGGGTAAGATTATTGACATTTACAGCTACTATTTCATTGAAACGATAACGAATGGCGTGCTCTGTCTCATCAACAGTATAGAAGAACTGATTTAGCAAAATAAATACAAAAATAATTATTACTATAGTAACTATTGTTTTGGCAACGCCTTTTGCACCTTGGACAACTGCATCTTTTGCTTTGTTTATATCATCATTGAAATTATTTTGATTAAAATTGTTTGAATTCATATTAAAGTTCATTTATACTCGCCTCCATTCCTTATTTCATTTGTAGTAGTTTCATATTGCCGTTGTCTTCCATAATATATATTTCGACACCTTTCAGCACTTCTTGCATTGTTTCAAGATACATTCTTGTTCTTGTTACAGATGTACCGTTTTTGTATTGTTCATATAGTTGTTGATATGCTGTTACTTGTGCTTTTGCGTCTTCTACACGTTTTGTTGCATAAGCCTTTGCAGCATTTATCAGAGAAGCCTCCTCACCACGAGCAAGTGGTATAATCTCATTTTTGTGTGCATTTGCCTCGTTGATATATGCGTTTTTATCTTCTCTTGCACCTGCAACATCTCGGAAATCTTTATCAACTTCTTGCGGTGGGTTAACGTCTTGCAACTGTACACCTACAATTTTTACACCACTGTCGTATTTATCGCAGATAGCCTGCAAGTCCTGCATAATTTCAATCTGTATACCTGATTTATTCTCTGTCAATGCCTCATCAAGTGTGTGACTTGCTATAACACGTCGAATAGCTGACTCAGCAACTGTTCTCAGTGTGCCTTCTATGTCGTTTACTTTAAATACATAGTCAGCGGGGTCTTTTATTTGATATTGCACTATTGTTTCAACAATAGCTATATTCTCATCACCTGTAAGCATTTTTGATGCGGTAAAATCATCTTCATACTGCATATTGGTACTGGTATTTGTATTATTTACAGTAGAAAAACCAAATTCCATTCTGTGAATTTTGTTTACGTCAACAACAGTTCGTGTATCAATGAACGGTAATTTAAAATTGATACCCGGTTGCGTCTGTGTGCCTATGTACTTACCAAATCTTTGAATAACCACTTCTTGGCCTGTATTGATAGTATAGAAAGATTGATTTAGTAAAACTACCAAAAACAAGACAACAATTATTCCTATAATGCCTTTTTTTGCTTTCATAAAAAACTTCCTCCACATTGAATATTTTAAATATACAAGTACTTTGTATATTTTTTGCAAATGTTTTTTTTAATTTATTATTGCAATAAATATATAATGCAATAATTATATGTTATACGTATTATAAAATTATGAATAACTTAATAAATTATAAAAACATTATTTCTTCGTATTTATAAATTTTTAATAAATATTAACTGTCAGTTAAGTGGAACATAACATCATCAATAACTAACCTAATGTCAGAGTGAACATCTGTAAAGTCTTCTTTCTTTACTTTGTTTGTTATATACTCTACACCCTTCATAGCACTCTCATGTGTATCAGTGTATTCAGCAAATATAATTCTTTCTAAATGATTTTTCTTTGTACAGATTAGTAGTGTCTATACCGTTAAGAAAATCTATTTTGCCGTAGCCAGATATAATATACTTATCACCTCATTTCCGCAAGCTGCATCATATTCGGTGTATTCGGTTGTTTTGGAACAATAAACATACTTCCGCTAACTACCAAAGCAGATACTACAAGCACGCAACCAATGGCTATAACTGCATTTTAATTTTCATTATACTACTCTCCTTTTTTTGCATTATTTAGTTAATAATTTTAACTACACTACCTTTGTTACTGTTTTTTTTAATAACTACTTGTTTTGGTATCTTTTCTTTCAGTTCCGAAACGTGTGAAATTATACCTATCAATTTATTATTTTGAGATAAAGACAGCAACGCATTAATTGCTTGCCTCAATGATTCATCATCAAGCGAGCCAAAACCCTCATCGACAAACATTGTATCAGGTCTTATTCCTCCCGATGATGACTGTATTTCGTCAGATAATCCAAGAGCAAGCGACAAAGAAGCCTTAAAACACTCTCCACCCGATAAAGTTCTCACACTTCTTACATTACCATTATAATGGTCAATGACATCTAATTCAAGTCCAAATTGTCCTCGATTATTATCTGCTGTCTCTTTTCGCATAAGTTCATACTGACCGTTTGACATTTCCATAAAACGTGTATTTGCACGTGCGATAATTCTATCGAAATAAGTCATTTGTATAAATGTTTCAATGGTTACTTTTTCTTTGCCTTGTATTGTTCCGTTGGCTGTATCGGATAGATTTTTTATCTTGATATATTTACTTTCAATATCAAGTAAATTTTTACTTTGTACTTGAATTTTTTGCAGTGCATTACTGTTTCGGTCAATATAAGAATGTAAAACTGCCCTTTCGTTTAATAACCTTTGTTTTAGGAGACTATATTGTCTTTGTTTTTCCGAAAGACTTTCAGTATCTATCCTTTCGCTGTTATGGAGCTTATCTTTGTACACTTCTATTTGTCCCAAAAGCGTATCAATATCGGTTTTACATTTATCAAAGTTTTCTTTGGTTATATCATATTTTTTTTGTAGGTCTTTTGATAATTTTTCTTTTTCTTCGATAGTATTTTTGGCAACCAATAAATTTTCAAAAGGTAATGTTTCCGCTGTTTCTTTCGCTGATTTTTTGCTGTTATCAATATTTGTGGCTAGCTGTATAATTCTATCATTTTTTGAGGTTATCTCTCTTTTTAAACTTTCTATATCTTCACTGATTTTGGGCAATATTTTTTCCAATTTTTCAAGCTGTTTACAGTCTGTTTCCGCTTTTTCAAGATTTTCTTTGTTTTCTTTCTTTTTTGTATTCAAGTCTCTTATATAATTATTTATATTTTCTTTTGTAACAGTAAAATTGTCATCATCTTGGACTTCATCAAAATATGCTTTGCTTTTTTCTGTAATCTCTGCTCTTAATGATAATATTTGCTCTTTCATATTTAATAAACGTTCGCTTGACTGTGTCATATTTGCAAGTGCTTTGTCACTTTCAAGCTTTGCCTTGTTTACCTCATCTTTGTCTGGTATATCTTGTGTCAGCTTTGCGGGGTTTATATGTGTTAATGAACCGCAAACGGGACAAGGCTTATTTTCTTCTAATGTTTGCGCAAGTATTCCTGCCTGTCCGTCAAGATACATTGTATTTTTATTTTCGTAAACAGCAGATTTTTCTTTTGATACTTTCTTTAATTCTTTGTATTTTTCTTGCTCTTTTGCAAAATCTTCGCACAGTTTTATATAACTTTTTATTATATCGACAAGTATATATATTTCTTTATGGA
>JAHHTR010000071.1 GCA_020024515.1 Angelakisella sp. | reverse complement strand
AGCCAAATTTTAAAGTCACCATTGATTAGCAAATTAGGGTTACTAAATATATTATCAATTTCATCTTTTGTATAAGTACCTACTTGTTCCGCAGTCACTTCATGAGGATTATTTTTATTTTCGGTATGTGTAGATAATGACGATTTTATCTCATCATCTTTATTATCTATTTCTTGCTTTGAATATGTATATTCGCGCATTTTTTCTTCCGTTGTATAAATTTGGCTGGAATCAATGATTATGCTGTCCACAGTTACCCCATTTGCAACTTTGCAGGCACACGTCATTTGCTGTTCAATGTATGTATCTGATGTCCCATCAAATGGATGTATAAAATCGGCGCTGTTCCCGGCATTAGCATACGCCATCAGTACATCTTTTCCTGTATCAGGGTCTCTTGCATATATTCCCCATTCACGCAGATACATAGGTTCTTCTAATTCTTTATTTGTAAATATAGTAGTTACTTTCCAAGAACCGGTTTCTGTTCTGGTTGGAGTTTCGGTTACAACAAACGAAATTTTTTCATTTATAAGAGATGTCAGTTCAGGAATAACTTCATTAGTAATAGTACCATCACCAAATTTTATATGTGTATAGGTAAGTGGTAAATTGCGTGAAAATAATTTTGCCATTAAATTACTGCCTACTCGAGTTCCAATGTGTGTACGAAAATTACTCAAATTCTTCACTCCTTATTATTTTTGATACGCTCCCATAATACGTAATATCAAATTTAATATTGCTGATATTGCTTGTTATGTTAAGCTCTTCTTTGTTTCTTATTATTTTTGACACTGTCCCATAATAAGCAACACTTGTATTTTGATGACTGTTTTTGATAAATGTTATTTTTTCTAAAATACTTCTTGAATTCTTTACTTGATTTATTATATTGAGAAATGTTTTAGCTTGAGAAATGGTTGCATCTTCATTATCAACAGCAATTTTAAACTTGGGGAATTGACTATCATATTCAAACCATTCGCTTATTTTAGATTCTCCAAATATTGATTTAACGACATCTTCAAGTCCTTTAACTGTGCCTGCTATTTTAAATACTTTTTTAACATTTGTCAAAAGATCTCTTTTTTGCTCTATATACAAATTAGGATCATACCAATAGCAACCATATCCATAGGCCAATAAATCCAGTTGCTCGCTGTTTAAGTTCTCTATATTGGTGTATATCAGTAAATCCTTAGCTTGTTGCTCCATATAGTCAAATATAGGGGTTAGCGCTACACAGTACGCATTTGCTACGATATCATTTTGTAGAAAAGGAGGTAATAGATTTTTAATTTCCATAACTATCTATATCCTCCGAATTTTAATTTTTTTTGGTTAATTTGTATAACTGTGTGCGCAGATTTAGATTGATAAGTTGGAGATATGATGTCTATACCCACAGCTCCTGCGTTTAATACCAACTGTCGTAGTTTATCAGGACTCACAGCTAATCCTATTTCTGATTTTTGCCAAACGCAATACTGGTTTAACGCCGCAGTAATATTCTTTTTTATATTAGCTTCATTTTCTCTACTATCTGCATTTATATAATATGTGGCATCAACACTGGCGTTTTTTACACTTGGAGCTTTTACGGTAATTCTATCTGTCAAGGGTCTAACATCATTCGATAATGCATTTGTAATTTTCTCTAACATACTTTCATTTGGTATTGCGCCACCTTTAAGTAACACATAGATATCCACACATCCGTTGTCTAATGTTTCCACTACGACATCGGAGATTTCCGGAGATATACTTTTCACCAAAAATATGTATTGACCAACAGGACCTGCGGTTGTTTTATCCCACTGTGATAATATGATACGTTCTCTGTAACTGTCATCATCTTCAAGATCTGTACCACCTACACTTATTGTAGTATTCCTTACACTTTGAACATAAGGTAAAGCATCACATAATGTATTAATACTGCCTATCATAAGATTGTTATGCTCACTGCCTGGCGATGTAGCAGTTGCCATTGATGACACTGTTGAGTCTTGCCAACTAACAAATATATCATTATTGGTGGAAAAAAATAAATTTCCGTCAGATGTTACTCTTGTTCCTTGTGGGATTATCATATTTTTACCTGTTGGGAGGTTTACGTTAAATTCAACTTCCACCGTTGCTTTTTGCGCTTGCAGTCTTATTACTTGTTCATTTTCTCCAAGCTTATCCAAATACTCTCCATAGCTGTATTTTATAAATTGCGCGCGAGCATACGCGTTAGATTTTCTGATTATATTGAACATATATGAAAGCATTACTTCCAAAAGTATACGTCTTTCATCAGATGGATTTATAATTGTTCCACAAGCTTTTTCGAAGTCTCTTATAGCTTGATCGTGCATTTTTTCTCATCAAAATCTTTACCCATAATATTAGGTAACGACATCTATTACCACCTCGAATTCTATTTTTCCGCATTCATTTTGTTTTATATCTTTAATTTCAATTACGGTTGCTCTCGGTTCATTGTGTTCGATTAAATCGGTAATTATTGATTCATACACTTCTTTTAATTCACTTAAGGGCATATCTGTTAATTTTGCAGGGATACCTAGAGTACGGTTATATGGGATATCATAACGGGTTATTTGCATTAAATTACAAACATTTTGTGCTACTCTATCAATCCCTTTTGTAGTCCAGTTAATTGATGTAGACTTGTTATTTATAGCTACCAACATTCTGTATTACATCTTCAAAGTTGCTTTTTCTTCCGCAGTGGGATCGGATACATTATACGTATCCGTTAAAGTAATATTGGATTTAACACCGGGAGCATTTGCGGTGTTTGTTTTGGATTTCGCAACACCACTTTTGTAATATTCCTCAAATGTCAAACTAATATCTGCATATATGGTTTTTCCACTGTTGGATACTTCTTTTTGTGATATATTAAGACTTGTTAAAATCCATTTGTTTTTACCTTTTGGCTTGCCATTAATAATTATTTTTTGTGGTGTTGAGTTTTCTATTGTATTTAATATTTCTTGTATTTTCATATCAATATTTTTGTATATTGGATATAGGAGCAACACATTGAGCGTGAATTGCATTAATCCAACAGATTTTATGACAGTTGAAGGTTTTTGAGCGTCCTGTTCCTGTGTTTCTTTACTCAAAGATACGCTTGTTTTTAATTCATTTACAGGAGTTTCTGTATTTAAAATTAAATTACCATACACTATTCTCATTATTCGTTCACCACTTTCCCTAAAATCACACCATCTATATAGCTTACAAATATAACTACTATCACTATATCACCAATCTCTATATCAGAGTTTGATGATATAGCCATAACCGGCAAAAATTCGGATATATTGTTATTTATTCTTACTTTGTATGTATTACCTTTTTTATCTACAATTTCACTACGATATATCATTATTCGACCTTTCTAAGTGTTAAATGACTTTGTTTATTTATGTAATTATGCTCAACTTCTTCTACAAAAAATTTTGAATTATAAGTTTCTTCAAAAATTATTGTTCCTGCACAAACATTAAAATCAATCGTGATTGTACCACTCAATAATGTGTTCATTTTATTTTGCTGATATAACAAATTTTTTGCAAATCTCTGAGCTTCGTCAATGCTACTAACTGGAATATCAGTATATGTTAATATGTCACTTGTTTTGCTGTCTCCAACAGTTTGTGATATATCTTTAAAAGTAACACAACAAGCTAAATAGATAGGTTTTGACTCATTATAGCTAATCGATCCTAACCAATCATGACTATATATAGTCCTTACAGGCGCAGATTTATTCCTCTTACACTCGTCATATACAATCAAATTATCATTATATATTTTTATATTGTAACCTTCTCGCATACAAACACTATGCAAAAATTCAAAATCAGATATATTTACTTGGTCTAATCTTTTGTATGTGTAATTATTAATATCATATAAGGCGCAGTTTAATTTATGCTTGCGCGCTATGTTTGATGTAATTTCAATTAAAGATATATTTTCAAATGTGTTACTATATACTTGTTTATACGTATGCTTGCCGGATAATGCAGACAGTTCGTATGTATCTATACCACCTGTCTTTTCATCAATATACATATTTCCCGATGTAATGTTATTATGGGAAAACGCTAATTGTTTGTTAAATTCAGGTTGCCAAGCATACCACTCATTATTTTTGTTTCCAAAAGTTATTTCCAAAGAATCAAATAGCCCGCCTGCATTATCTGTATATATCAAATCAAGGAGATTGATTTTATTTGTTATATCCACATTGTCATAGCTTATTTGCATTAAATACGCCTCCAAGGTGGTAATATATCCAAAACTTCTTCTATCTCTATAATAGGGATTTTCAGTTGTACTCCGGCTCTGAAAATTATAGTATCAGCATACTTGGGATTGGCATCTGAAATCACTGTCGCTTTATATTCATCGTTATAAAAATCCAAAGCCACTATGTCGAACGTATCTCCATCTTTGGTTATATAATCAAGATACTCCAAAACTCATTCTCCTTTTTCTTCTTTTTCGCTTTTCAAGCATTTTTTGTATTTCCGCAGTATGTCCTCTCAATATACTTTCAAAATTTTCATTTGAATTAGTTGTAATATTGGGAGAATATATAAGTTGTACATTTTCACTTGATGAATTGTAATTATTTCCGAATTTTGCATATAATTCATCTACTCCCAGCAAATGCGCTGTTCTTTCAAGTAACGCAAGCGATCGAGGGTTTCCACGCTTTATTGGTATCGCAACTTCAAGACCTGCTTCACCAAATATAGCAGGTTTTGCAGAAAAACCACCGTTTGCGAATGTTTCCATAGAACTTTTTGATTTTTTTCCACCGAACCATCCGGCTATTTTTTCTACTACCTTTGCAATTCCATCTAATCCGGCGCCGATTATTTTAATCAAAAAATCAAGAACTTTAATAATTGGAGGAACTACTACATTTATGATGCGCATAAGTGGTGGCATAATAGTATTCAAAGCATTTTGTAAAACCGGCAAGAATTTCATAATATGAGGCAAAAGCTCAACAGCCACTTTTGACAGACTTCCTACAAATTCTCCCATTGGTTTGGTATCCATATTTGCCATATAATTATTTAACATTTGAGCGCCTTGTGATAGCGCAGGCAAAGCATTTTGCATAATACCTGCCACCATACTCGTAAAGTTTTCTTTAAGCAGTTTTTGCTGGTTGGCCAAACTGTCACTTGTCTGACTGAAATCATTTTGCGCATCTTTTGTCGCAGACATTATATAGTTATATCTAAGCTGTATTTTTGAAGCTTCCGACATTTCACTGTATGCAGTTTTTATGCCTTGACTTAACGCATAGGCTTCTAAATTCGCTGCAGACATATTTATACCAATAGCTTTTAACGGTTCACTTTCACCAGAAATACCACTTTTTATTTTCTCAAACATCTCATCAGCGCCAATGTTATAAAAACTACCCATATCGCCCACAAGCATTGTTAGATTTTGGCTCATAATCATCATATCATCATTGGCTATTCCGCTGCTTTTCATCATAGCGCCAAGTGTCGAACTGTATCTTTTGGCTGCCAGTTCTGCCATACCATGGGATTTCAGCAGACTTTTACTCCACACATCTATCTTTGCAACGTTTGCCTTGCCAAATGTTTTATCAACAACATTTTGTACTTCTGTTAAATCTTGTGCGCTGCTTATTCCTTTTTTTGCCATTAAACCAAAGGCGGTTATACTTGCTGTTACTACACCAGCAACACCAACTCCCAAGCCTTTTAACGCCTTACCTGCAATTTTTGATGACATAGTCGCACCTTTGGAGAAGGTAGTAAATGAAGCTTTTGCCAACTTATTTTTATTTATAAAGGTTTCAATATGCTTGCCAAGAAGTTTGTATGTCTTTTCTCCGATAAGACCAAATAACCCAGTTTCCTTTTTAAGATTTTTAGTTTGTGTATTGGCTTTCACAAAAGCTTTTTGTAAAGAAGGGTCTAATTTTCCGGCTATTGTTATAAGAGCTTTTAATTCTTTATTGCTTAATCCCACCTGTCAATTTTCCTCCTGCTCTCTTATTTTTTCATATTCGTAGCATATATCATTCAGCCATTCAAATAATTCAACAAGAGGTAAATTATATAAAAACTCTATTGAAATATCGGAAATAATATGCGCGCGGATAATCAGTCTTCTGAGTTCTCGGCTTCCGCCAATGCCGTTGACGCTAAAAAATCTCTTGCTAAGTCTCTTGCTATTACGCTGTCTTTTACATTCAGTCTATTAACATCTGCTACTGTTATTTTATTGTTCGATGTAACTTCAACTGCCTTTGCAAAAAGGAAGAAGTTGTAAGTTGGATCAAAAATTGGATCAACTGTTGTAAGTATACAACCATTTGAATTCATAATTGTTGGTATGCTGTTTAAATCTTTTGCGGTCAGTTGTTCAAAGTCATATTGCAAAGACACAACTGAATTGCCGTCTACCATCAATGGTTTATTTAATGTTAATACTTTCATTTCTTTTCTCCTTATATATCATTTGAATAGTTTTTTCTGTTTACTTTTAATATGCCGTTTAACGGATCAATTAAAAATAATTCTTGCCCATCTTCTATGTATCTGTATCTTAATACGCTGAATGTGGCGCTTGCGCCCAGCTCATTTGCACGTTGCACACTTCCGGGATTTACCGAAGTATTCAGCACTGTCATAAAAACTTTACTGCCTGCTTTAAAAACAGTTCCATCATTTGTTGTTACATTACGGTTAAATCTTGATTCCAAGATATGTGGACCGGGTTCAAGGAGTACACTGTTTTTATTATTAAATGATCGCATATCTACTGTTGCGCTCATAGCTTCGCTGTTGCCTACGAGTGGTATTGTTACATCACCGCCGATTCCACAGCCTGTTAGTGTGGCTTCTTTCCATTTTATTTCCGGAAAGGTTATTTTTACGGAATCTTCAAAATCTATGTCATCAATAAGCAATCTGTCAACTAATATTGGTGTGCTTGCCATTACTTATCACCTCCAAGTAAGGTTAATCCTTTATCTGTATATGTATATCTGTTTACTATCTCTCTTGCCGGTGGTGTCAACGTAAATGTTGTGTCAAATATAAATCTGCCACTCATCATATCAGTATTTGCCGTTTCAGGATCAGGGACAAAGTTTATTTGAGCATAAAGCAATGCGCCTTTTGTAACCAGAGCGTCAAGTCTTGCCTGATACAGATTTAGGATACTGTCTATTCGGCTTCGATGCACAGGTTTATCAACCTCACTACCATAAGCGTGTTGAAAATCATTACCAAGCCAATATTTCATACGTACTGAGCTATCAAATATTTCATCAGCTTTGTTACTTGTACTCGCATCATATTTACCTGTATGCGGCCCCCAAATACGATATTTACCTTCCCAATAAATCACTGTTTTTATACCAATAGCATTTAGCTCATTAGCTTTAATAATATCGCTGTAACAATTATCAAGAGCGTCTATATCAATCTCAGTATTGGATACAGTTGCATACGGGATATCATCATGTTGAGCGTCTACAAGCATTGATTTTAATGTGATTAATGTTGACAAATGATAAATCTTATTGTCTATTTTTACTCTTGGCCAACAAGGTGATTCGTTCACCGCATTATAACCAAGCTGTTTCTTTTGTTGCAATACATTGACGTAATCGCTTGCTTCAATATCCGTAATCGCAAAAGCATTCCAATGACTATTGATATTTAAACTATTGTCAATCAAAGCATCATGGACAGTTTTTTTATTGGACCAACCGGGAGCTACAAGCAGAGAAGGCTCTGCATTTGCCACTTCGTATATTTGCGATATTGTTTTCTCAATAGATTCCGCAATATCTTGTTCTGTTATAAGGCTGCTGTCAATTTCCGCAAATGTTACTTGTACGGTATCCTTTAAATCTTCGTTTTTTGATGTAATGATAACTTCATTGCCATTTGCATTGTATTCAGCCAAATAATCAACATTAACATCATAGTCAGCAATAGATATAGAGTTGAGTATTACATTTTCATTTTTGATTATTGCAATATTATTGATAAAAGTAATGCTTACTGTTGTATTGGTGGATTTTCTATGTTTTGCAGGATCGAGCGTATTTACAAAAACAATAGGGGCAACATTGTTTTTTATAAAGTGCAAATTTAAAGCTTCACACAAAGTAAACGTTTTCCAGTTTTCGCTATATCCTACTTCTTCCAACGCTAATCGCCTATGTTTTAACAGCAATGGTGTATTTACCTTATTTTCATAATCTGTTGTTTGATGTATTGGAGCAACTCCAAAATACACAGGTAATGTTGTATTATTTTTTGATGCAGTTATTTCTGTATCTGTATATTCTGCGTAAATGCCGTGTCTATACATTTTTTTACCTCCTATAATAAATCTTTTTCTGCAAGTATGGGGTATGCAGAAGTTTGTAGTTTACAAAAAACCGATCCCAACCAATAATCCCCAAAAGGCTCGGCATCAGGTTTTGCAACAAGGCTATCGGGTATAAGTGACAATCCTGTCTTAGTCATATCTATGTTATGTATGATTCTACAAGTTTTATCTATAAAATTGATTAAATCGTGGTATACGCTATTATCATTATTGATATTGTTGTCAATTACCGTCCCCTGTGAATATACAATATGAGACATTTCTATGTTAATAATTGCATTTTCATCTTTATATTCTATTTCGTTTGCAGAAATAGCTATACATGGAATTCTTTTTATAAATTCTGTTGATATGTCTTTTACACTCCATGCAATATATGTAGTAGGATTTCCAAGTTTAATATCAATATCATTATCCTCTTGCGGTATTTTAAGCTTTATATTGCGACAAACTTCTTTATTTATCAAGTCTTGCAAAATCAGCAATTTTTCATATATCAAGCTCATCACCCCATTAATCTTTTTTCGATTCTTGAATTTGCTCGTTTTTCAAAGTTCTTTTCCAGTTGGGCAAGTATATTTTCAGAAACTTCATCTCGAACATTTTTATGAAATAACATTTGAGGCACAGATACGGTTCTATAAGGTTTTAACTTCTCAACCCTCGCTGTAAAGACAGATATTGTTCCATCTTTTTTCTTAATAGCTCGAAGTTTCTTTTGTCCGTATTTGCCTGTATCCCTAAACACATTAAAATGTTCTTTTCCTGAGCTTGTCGCTCCGGTAGACATAACAAAAGGTGTTTTCATTTTCCCGTCAGCGCCCATTCGTTTTGAAGCTCTGACGTTTCTTCCTTTTATAATTTCAATTAAAGGTTGCGCCGTTCCTTGCGCTAGTGGTGACACATTGAAATGGGTAGGCGTAAGCTTCCTTCCGCTTATTTCATAGATTAACTTATATTCATCGTTTGTTTGTTCTGTCATATTTCTGATTTTATATGTTCTTGCAAGCTTTTGCGGATTTAACGCATAATATTTTGTTATTGTCTTTTTTAACGATAACGATACTCCGCTTTTTATACTGGATATCATCGCTTTATTTAGTTCATCAGGGAATATCGCTAAATCCTTTGTTAATTTTTCTAATGATTTTGTATCAATATGCAAACTTCTATTATCGTACATATTTAAAGTCCATTAAATCGTTTTAATGATATAGTCAGAATATTATCTTCTTCGATACAATTATCTACTTCATACTTTCGGTTATTGTATAAAATGATACTTCCGGATATTGGCACCTTAGGAAAACTTTCCAACTTCGCATATAACAGTATATTTCCTTGACATAAACCTTCTTTGATATACTTTGATAATTGTTCATTATCTTCTATCACAGGTATTTCCACACTGTTTATATTTGCCGATTTTGCAAACTCATCAAAGTTAAAGAATAGGTTTTGATTATCATTAGCAATTTGTTCTTTTAATGACATTATTTTTTTCGTCCCACCTTGCTACACAACTCTGTATTATCAGAATTTGTTGCTTCAATAGTTTCCGTATGGCTATCATCAGATACTTCAAAGGGGTTTACATCTATTGACATATCTGTCTCAGGTTGTCTTTCATCTGATATCCTAATCGCATATCCATTATCAATTAGGCTATCTTCTTTATCAGATGATAGTTTTAACTCTGTATCTTTTTCTATCAATCTACCATTATGTATAATTGCATTTAATAGTTTTATCATAGTCACCTATCCTATCTTTACGGAAATTTTTGATACTCTGGAAGTTTTGGCAGTCACTGCAAATCCACATTCTATATTGCTAGATGCAGTAGACATTACAACATTTTCCGACGTATTGTAATATAGTGTTTGTCCCACAGTATATGTTTCCGAGGCGGTACATGGCAACTCATATACACCAGAAACGCTAACTGTACCAAATTGTCCCGGTTCTATATCACATTCAGCGATACCTATGCGGTTTGTCATTGCCACAACGTCTGCATATTTTATTGTAGAACTTCCTACATTTTTATAATCAAGGCTTTTGCCTTCCTGTCTATAAATTCCTTTAGCCATTATGTTACCTCCTTAACCTTCCAAGCCTGGATTTTTGTATAGTCCTCTGTAATCAGCAAGAGTAACTCCAAAGTCGTGATATATATTGTATTTAATGCCAAGAGTATCAAAATCAACTTGTGAAGAAAGTACAGGCGACTTATTGCCATTTAGATAACTTACTATGATTGATTCACACTCTTGTGGTGATGCGGCAAAGTAATAGGGGATAGCGTCTTTTGCACCACTATTTACCTCTGCATCTACTATTAGAGCAATTTGCGAAACAGCGAGCATTGTGAGATAATAATGGTGGTGATGA
>JAHHTR010000070.1 GCA_020024515.1 Angelakisella sp. | reverse complement strand
CCCTACTTCAAGTTTCTTTTGATTTCTATTGTAACGGTTGATAAAATTCTTGTATTGTTTTAATGTGAATCCAAATTTTTCACATATTTCTCTTCCGCTAAATCCTTGTGCTCTTAATTCCATTATTTCGTGCTTATATTCTGTATATGGCTGTAACTTCGTGGCATAAAAATTCCTCCTATTGTAGTTTATTTAATTCTACCATAGGAGGTCTATTTTTTTTAATTGTCCGTTTTTACTGGTCTTGTGCAATTTGGTCTTAGTGCCATTTTTATTTGCTTATTAAAGTATATGTTTTTATCTGCTGTTTCCTATAAAGCCCAATTAGTAAGCAGGCGACATTTTTTATTTGTAAGTTTAAAGTGGTGCTTTTTTAAGTTTATTTATTAGTAACATATTTTTTTATATAAAATTTGAAAATTTTCTTAAAGTAGAATCTTTATTTTCTCAACAAGTAACGCCATTTTTGTTTATTTTATTTTCCAATCTATTTATTAAAGCTTTTTTTATATCTTTTATTATTATAATGATATGCGTGTTCGTTCATATCCTAAAAATATTAAAATTTTTAGAAATGACATCTGTAAAAAAGCATTTTTAAAAACTCACTTTTTTTGAATTTTTTCGACGTAAAGCACGATGTCATCGGCTTTTATACCGATGACATCTATTTTGTCTTATTGATATGGTTGCCCGAGAAGGATTCGAACCCTCACAAACAGAGTCAGAGTCTGCTGTGCTACCATTACACAATCGGGCAATATTTCAGATGTTATTATACAATATTATACAAAAAATGTCAAGTTAAAATGTTTTTTCAAATTTATTTATTTTTTTCAAAAAAAAAGCTTGACTTTTATTTTAATTTATGTTATTATGATTAGGCGTTAGGTGATAACGCAACTACGGAGAGGTGTCCGAGCGGTTTAAGGAGCTAGTCTTGAAAACTAGTGATTCGCAAGAACCGTGGGTTCGAATCCCACCCTCTCCGCCATTTTTATTTATATATATTGGTATGGAGATGTACCCAAGCTGGTGAAGGGGCTCCCCTGCTAAGGGAGTAGGTCGAGAAATCGGCGCAAGAGTTCGAATCTCTTCATCTCCGCCATTTACAAGATTTGATTGTTTCAAGTTATAGTATAATAGAAGAAACATCTAACTTAATAATGTTTAGGTGCTTTTTCTATTATACTCCTATAATTTGTCTAAATTGTATCCACCGAGCATATAGAAATATATGCTACACATTATTCTTGCTTCTCAAATGGCAAGAATACTCAAATAGTATTTATGAGCCGTAATCAATAGTTGCGGAGGACTATCAGTCTATATGTATATTCCCCTCGACTTATGACTTTACGGAAGTATCATTATCTTTTATGTTGTCATCGCAAGTTCTTTGGCATTAATTTATGTGGTACTTGCTTGCGGACGATTTCCTCTGTAAGAGTTTCTACCCACCATAAAAGGTTACGAGTGATACAATTCTTTTCAATTTTCAAGGTACTAAGCTGACTGATATAGACATCAGTTTGGGCTTGTATATATTAAATAAATAGTTTCTTTTTAGAATGACTGAACTATTTATCTAACATCAAAAAATAGAGTTCACAGAAATGTAACAACAATCACATTCTGCAAACTCTTGCTTTTATCTCAAACGTGTGTTAGAATGAACACGTGTGAAACCAACTCCTATAAGTCGTGTGATGTGTGATTTACATCTCTCGGCGTATGCAAATAATCGTCTGCAAACGATTATTTGCTATGGGAGTTTTTTCTTTTTTAAAACTCCCTTTATGTTATATATTATACCATAATTTGACATTAAAGGCAATATAGAATTTATAAAATTTTTGCATTTTATTTGGCTTTTTATCAGCTACTTATACGATAAGTAGCTGATTTTTTTATAATAATCAAAATAAATCGCTGTGTGTTCCTGTTCTTGTTAAATACAATATCAGTTCGCCATTACTTATTTCGTAAATTAATAACCAATCAGGGGTTATATGACATTCTCTGCAATTAAGATAATTTCCAATTAAAATATGGTCTTTATATTTACTGTCCAATGTCTCTCCATTAGCAAGCTTATCTACAATATTACCTATAAGCGAAAGGTCATAACCACGTTTTTTTGCTATTTTTAAATCTTTCTTAAATTTTGAAGTTTGTACAATTTTATATTTATTCATTATCAAGCTCCTGTAAAATATCAGAAAAGGAATTATAGGTTTTCTTATTTGGGTCTGATTTTAATTTCTCAACTTCTTCAATAGCTTGTATTGTTTCAGCGTTTGGTGTTTCAAAGCGAATAACATTCATCATATACCGAACAAGATTGCCTTTGACATTTTCACCATTTTTTGTGACTATACTTTTGTATGAATTATAAATATCTCTGTCCATAGTAAAAGAACAAGTGACTGTATTATTATTCATATAATATCCTCCTTATAATAACTATACTTAATTTACTTACTAAGTATAGTATACTATATATTTTTTTCTTTTGTCAATACTTAAAAGCAAAAATATTATATATTTTATTTTATATTATAAATAAACATATGTTCGATTATGCTTTTTCTTTTTCTTTACTTCAATCAAACAACTTTGTTGTTTGTTATCGTTCCAAAAGTCATATTTCAGCGATAGATGTTGTTATTGATATATACAAAGTATATGTTAATCTTATAAACTGGATATATTATATAGATGTATCGTTTTACCGAGCCTCATTTTACCGTACACCAAAAAGAGATACATCAAAGTAGATATGGTATCAAAGTCTTGTTAATTTAAATTCACAATCTGTTGAAAATATAAAAAGGTTAGCTGATTAAAGAAAGAAAAAGTAAAAAATACGTATTTTTATATAAAATTCTATGTTTTTACGAATTAGAAGACGAAAAAAGAGACTGTAATTTTTTATTTCTTTTTTTCAAAATAAAAAGTACAGTCAAAAATTAAAGTTGAAGAGCAAAATTGATTATTACTTTGTTGATATAAGTTTTAAGATATTTAATTTGCTTAAAATGTTCGCAAATATTCAGTAACATATCGCAGAAGTTTTCTTTGGACAGTTTTTCCTGTAAGTTGTTCTTTATCAGCAAATAATCAATTTCATCGTTATATTTTGTGTAGTTTTGATTATTGATAAGTTTATGAATACAGTCTATGCTCAGACTTACCGTGTTTTTTGCAAAGTTTATATAGTCTGTTTTCTCTGACGCATCAACAAATTGTTTACACATATTTTTGATTTCAGCGGTTGCTACAACCTGTTTATATTGATATTCCATATCGATGATATTTCTTATTTTTTCTTTTGAGGTGTATGAGTAAGAATATTGTTTTTTGAGAGTGTTTTTATCGGCAGATATTTCGCCCTTGCCGGCTTTTCTGTGCGTAGGCATATCCATACATATCTTGTAGTCACAAACGCCGTAACGCCCCTTATTTTTGCGTTGAGTGGTTTTTATGTATCCATACTCTTTAAGCAGTTTCAAATGTGCATAATATGTGTTTTCACATATGCTTAAATCATACAAGAGTACATCTCTGTGAGGGTATACGTCATTACCCATAATATCTGTAAAGCTACATAGATATGAATATATAGCCTTTGCCTTTAAAGTAAGTCTGCTGTCTTTCATAGCATACTTATACACTGTACCTTTCCAATTACCGCTCTTTTTCTCTGAACGTCCCCACGTACTGCCCTGTTCGTTTGGAAGTAAAGTATATATGTTGTATCTTGGAGTACGTTTTATATTGATTATTTCCATTTCTTTCAGTTCACGCAAATATTTATGTAAATTGTTTTTGTTTATTTGTAAATCATTAGCCATAGTCTTACATTTTGGAAATGCAAGCGCGCCCTGTCCGGCATAGGAACAGAGATAGGCGTATACTGTCTTTGCCCCTATGCTCACTTCCTTACTTCTCATAACATTTTGGGCGATTGCTCCATATCCTTTTGACTTAATATCCATAGTTTTTTATTCCTTTCATTGTTTGTAAATTTTTTGTAAAGAACCTTTTTGCTATTTACAAAATATATCTATTGGGATATAATTAAACCAATGATTTAATATTCAAGTTAAGCATAAAGGCTAACCGTTTATCTTTGTCGACGAGAGCGGTTAGCCTTTGTGTTTTATTTTTTTCTTTACTTGTATACTTTATTGTTCTTTTTATGATATAATAAAAATGTGCTAAATTGATTATAAGTACATTTGCGATAATTATAAATGTCAATGCAATACAAATAATATCAAAATATATTTTTATCATTTATATTTGTCCTTTCGTTGTGAATACAATTTATAAAATCTTTGACAGTAAAAAAGGCGCATAGTGTCATATCCAAAACAGAAAGCAGTATTAAAAATATAATGCTGCACATTAATAAGCCTATAATTCCAATACAAAACAATAACAATGTTTTTAAAATCAAAATATCACCGCCCTAAAAAGATTTATCAATAAACATTTTGATATGAGGGAAAAGAGGTTTTTTTCTGCCTTGCGCAAGCCATATTCCTATTTTAACCATTAATATATTTGAATAACAAAACATAAAAACATAAGAGTAAGAAGTTATATCAGTCAAAAAATCTTTCATATTATTTCTCCATTTGAACATATTTTTTTATTTTCTTAAAATTAAACACCTCTTGTTAGCTACTTGTGGCCAACAAGAGGTGTTCTGTATTTACCGTTCTGCCTCATCTTCCCACAGATTGTGTTCTTCAAGTTTTCTTATCAATTCTTTTTTCTGAGATTTACTCATATCATTACTTGTTTTTGATAAGTTTAATGAATTATTGGTATTTTGCTCATCTGATACCATACTACCGAGAAAATAAAAACTGTTTTGGCAGAGATTAACCACTTGCGCTTGCTTATATTGTTCTGCCCAACCACGTTCGGTAATTGCTCTTTCCATTATAAATTTATGTAATTCTTTGTACCATTGACCAAATGCAAGACGTTTTTCTATATCTTCTCGGCTGAGTTCCTGTCCGTTCTTGCCAATTTGTTTTTCATATACGACATCTTTATTACTGATTTGTATTTTGCGATACATTGTATCTATATAGTCAAAGCCTATCGATGACAGCTCGTTGTCTTCTGAGATTTTTTGTATAAGATTATCCATTTTAAATTTAAAGCTGTCATCATAAAAGGTTTCAAACTTTTGATAGTATTGCGGAACGTCTTTTAATATGTCATAATAGCTATTTTGTATATCAGAAGTAAGAAAAAGAAAATTAAGTCGGTTGTTTCTTTTTTCTTTGACTTCTTTTTCAAACTGTAATATTTCCTCTAATGTCACGCAGGCATTGACTTTGTTGCGAAAATTGTACCAACCTTTTGAATTCTCGATATACTCAAAAATTTTATCCGTTAATTGCCTGCGTAAAGGATTTGTAAAAGTATTTATTACATTTTTGTACATATTTTTAAATTCTTCTTTTTCAGAGTCTGAACGTTCTCTCTTTGGTTCTGCAATATCAATACTTTTGTTTTGATAAAATTCCTGCGGTAATTGTTTTTTTACAAACAAGCCATATAAATAATTTTTAATATCCGAATATTCTTCATTGTCCAACATATCTTTGCTTATCTTATTGACGAGCGTCCATTTTTCTTTATCCATAAACCGTTTATACTGTAATCTCATATTCGGAAATATATTTTCCAATGCTTTTATATCTGCGTTCGCATCGTAATTTTGTCTGTCTATACTGTCTTTCATATTATTGATAAGCGAATGAAGGTAGTCTATGGCTTTGTCTTTGTCTACATTTAAAAAACCGTTGTTTTTAATGGTATCAAGCAAAGCATTACCCATATTTGTATATAGCTTTTGCAATGCTTTGTTTTTGTAGTGTTCAATTGTTTCGTCACTGTTTCCGTAAAGCTTCGCGCGTTTTATGTTCAAGTCAAGATACGTATTTATCATACTCTGACTTTCTGTATTATTCAAAACTATGTCAATAAGTTTATTCATTTCTTTTTTTGCCTGCGGTGATAGATATTTATATTTTAAAGCGCCTGTGTTTGGTAAGGAGACAATTAATTTTGTAAGCTGTTTATTTATCTCATCAACTTTTTTAACGGATATTTTGTTGTTAAAATATTGGGAATTGGCATTAAAGATTAAGTTTTTACCGGTTATATATGACGATACTGCTATGCCGTTATACTTCAAATCATCTTCTGTAAATAAAAGGGATTTTTGAAAATCGGTAAAACTACTGCTCTGCAATATTTGCCTGCTTGTCTCTTGGATATTTTTTGACAGCTCGTTTAATTCTTCATAAAAAATTACTTTGTCAAAATCCGCTCTGATGTGTTCGGTCATTATTTGGAATTTTTCTTCCGGAATGTATTCATTGCGGACTTTGTCTGATTTATCCCAAAACATAATATGTATATGAGGGTGTCCCTGTTCGTTGTGGTAACTTGCCACCCATTCAAGATTTTTATCCGATATATCCATTCTGTCCTGTTTTGTAATAATTCCGATGTGTTCGCTTATTGTTTTTTGCCAATTATCACGGTTATATAAGCCTTTTTGTATTGCGCTCTCATCATCTAATGATAGTATACTTCGGTATACGGTCTTATTTTCATCTCCCATTTTTTTAACACGTTGTATGGCTTTACCTAAGTTATTTATATTTTCAGCTGTATTCATTCCTTCAATTTTTCCCCATAGTCCAAAACCGCAATCTTGATTTAACACAACTCCGGGGCGGGTTGCTATGTATATCAAAAATCCTATATTGTTTTTTGTTGTATTTGGTTCTTTAACACTTTCAAACCACTGTTTGTACACTATTCCTCTGTCTGACATAATTATCCTTTCTTTTCACCCATAGCTTAAATAATATAAGCTATGGGTTTTGTGTGTTCAGCGTTCCAAATCGTATTCGTCTTCTTGCCGGTGATTATTGTTGTTTTGTTGTTCTGGTTTTGAATGTTGCGATGTTTCGTTTTCTTTAAGTCTGTTTGCCAAAATATTAAGTAAGCCGGCGTGAGAGCATATTGAAATATTTCCCATTTTCTTGTCTATTTCCTGTATATTTGATTTTCGTAATGTGTTTTTCACCCATTCTATATTTTCTTTATCAATGTTTTCTCCTCCGTTTAAATAATATTGTAAAACGTTATATGCAACCACACATTTTATTCTTTCCGGTAAAAACTCATAAGTAACGTGGTTTATAGCGCTTATGATATTTAGTTTGTTGTCAACCAAGTTATCGGCTATTTCTTTTTTTAAAGTTTCGGCGCAAAGTCTGTTCGCTTGAATATCATTTCTGTACCTGTCAATTTCATTATGACTTTGGGCATACGCAAAATCATTTTTATATACAGGTTCTCTTTTGAGTATAATATCTTTATATGCTATCAAATCATCGTTGAAATCTTTGTTTTTTGGTTTTATGACAGTACATTTATAACCCAAGTCTTTATATTTTTGCGCAAGTTTTTTAGTCGCCTGCTGTCCGGGCGTATCATTATCAAAACAAAAATTAATATATTGGATTTTTTTTTCATTGCTATTTCTGTCTTTGTTTAAGAAATCCAATATGGTTTTCAGTCCGCGATCCTTTTGTATCCCTCCAAGAGCTATTCTGTGGATATTTCTGTAATCATTCCCCATAGCTTTTTCAATACTTGCATGACTTATGGCGTCAATGCTTGCTTCATAGACATTAATAGTATTTGCTATCGTATTTTTTCCGGATATAAAAAAAGGATAGTCATTGTTCGAACCTTTGACTTCTCCTTTAAACTGAGTTTTTCCATAACTGTAAGTCCCCCTCATATATGCGCTTTGCGGAATATGACTTTCATTAAAATTTACAAATACAGCATTGTGATTGTGTTTTTCTTCATAAATTTTTTCTTCTCTCATTAATCTATTGATTATTTCTGCATCAAGTTTTCTTGTTTTAATCAAATATGCCTTCACTCTGTCATTGTTATCAGCCTTTTCGGGTAGAACAAAACCCTGTTCATCATTTTGAACAGGGTTTGTGTTTTCATTTTCTTTATTTGTATTTTTTGTGATTATAGGAGGAGTATAACTGTTACTAAGACTTTTGCCGTTAAGAATAAGTACTGCTTCAACAAATGATTTTTTTTCATACTGAGTAATAAACTCCGTTGCTTTTCCTTTAAGTTCCTGACTGTTCCAAAACCACCAGCCGTCATTTGTAAAAATCATACTGTCATGTTCTTTCAGTCTAAAATACTTACTACTCATTTTGATAAGATTATATCCTTGACTTTGGGCATATTCCAAAGCCGATGCGTCTCTTGCTTTTCTGTATTCGTCTTGTGTGAAAGGTAATTGTTCGGGTGGAAGTTTTCTCATATCTATACCGCCTTTTCTATGGCTTCTTTTATTCTCGGCAGTTCTTTCAGTAAATCTTCTGACAGTGTGCTTTCATCAAGTTCTCCCAACATTTCGCTTTTCTCATATTCAAACAAGCCGTTGAGCGTTTTAACTATTGCTTTTTGCGAATACATCTTAAATTCTTGATTTTCATATAGAGTACAGATTTGATTTTCAGCGCATCGGCTCTCTCCGCGTAATGCTGACGCGCGTATCAAAAACCATTTACCGAGACCGTCGCTGTCAAATTCTATGTCCCAGTTCGATGTGTTCGGAAGTATATTTTTTTCTGACAGATATTCTCCTTTTGCACTTTTGCAACGTTGGGCAATATCGTTTCTGATAAAATGAATTTTTTCCATAGTACCGTTAAGCTGTTTAAGTTCGTCTTGATAGTCAATAATCGTATCTATAACGTCGCATATGTCGTTTTCTTTTTGTATATGTTCCTGTAAAACATATTTTGAAAACAAGTCAAAATATTCGGAGTACTTATATCCAAACTCATTGATTATGTTTTTCGTATCAGTATCAAGTTCTGTTTTATCATATAATTCCATTATTTTTTTGTTTGTCTCGCCGTTCTTTAACGAACTTTCAATATACTCTTTGATTTCTTCGGCAAGGTCAGTAAAATGGCATTCAGACAGTAAAAAGAACAAATTGCTTATTTTTTTAAGAGGATTTTCACAATTCAAATATTTTTCAAGCACATCATCGTGAATAAAACCTTTTCCGTCTATACTTCCCATATTGAGTGTCCTTTTGAAAAGATAGAGAGAAACAAATTTTTGGTCTGCAACTTCCTTGGGTTCGTTTAAATATACCTCATCAAGTTGTTTTTCAAGTCTTTCGATAATTTCTTCTTTTGTCATAGTTATTCTCCTTTATATAAAATTTCAGAATGGTATATCTTCGTCTGTACCTATTTCGACAAAGTCCTGTACAGACGTAACATCTGTATTGTCTGTTACTGCATCGTCTTTATTGTTTTTACTTCCGACAAAGAATACGCTGTCGGCAATAATTTCGGTTACATAGTGTTTAACACCGTTTTTGTCATCATAGTTACGTGTTTGAATACTGCCTTCTATACCGATAGGGTCACCCTTATGAAAATATTTACAGATAAATTCAGCCTGTTGTCTCCACGTCACAATATTTATAAAAACTGCTTTCTTTTCATCATCTTTTGATGAATATCTACGGTTACAAGCAATAGAAAAACTTGTTACATGCACACCGTTTGGTGTCTGTTTAAGTTCCGGCTCTGCTGTCAGCCTTCCGATTAATATGGCTTTATTATACATATTTTTCCTCCTTTAAGTCAACTGTAAATATCTATTCTTTATTTGATAATATTTACAGTTGACTTTTTAAACTAAAACTTTTTGATATATCGTGAGTGTACATTAAGATTAAATTTCAGCGGTATGGAAACATTTAAAAGATTAATGTTTACAGTGAGTTTCAGCGTTGTAGTAAAATTTATATTTTGTCCTACTTGATTTACATAACTGCTGTTAATATTTTGCAGCTTATAAAGGGTAGTGCCATTATTATTTTTCTTTATCAAACTGTCATCAAGCTTCAAAATATTTTTTATTACATTTTCAACATCTGTATTGTCAATACTTCGTTTAGTCGCTCTGCCCTCACTCTGTTTTCTTCCGTGAAAGGTAGAATAGTTGTTATTGACAGCTGTTTTTATTACTGCTTCGTCAACTGTGTTTTTGACATTGATTATCGTTTGGGATACTCTCATATACTCCATCAAAGCCAAAAAGACGATAAGTAAAACAATAACAATAACAGCGCCCATAATATGAGCGCCACCATTGTTTTCAGTTAATTTTTTTCTTATGGTTTCCAATATACCATACCCCTTCCTGTGGCTTGCGCTGAAATAGGTAAGTCTATGGATATACCGCCAAGTCCTATGGACTTTGTCGCAGATACGGTGATAACAAAAGGCTCTTGCAAATCTATTGTACCAGTCTTATCTATGGAAACAGTGGCATTTTTAAGCTTGTGCTTGTTTACAAGAGAATTAAACTCACCGTTGAGATTTTTTGCCGAACCTTGATATTCCACATAAACGGCAAGCTGGTCAGCTATATTATGTATAGTCTGTATCTCTGAAACAACGGACAAAACTGAAATTACAATAATGACAACAACAACTATTATGTATGTTGTAACTGCGCTTTCAATAAGCTCGCTTCCTCTTTTTTCTTTTATTTTTTGGTACATTTCTTAACCCTCAAATTATTTAAACAAGTCAAATATTTTGCTTTTTATGTTATCTAAAAGTTGTGTTACAAAATCATTTTTAAGGTATAACAGAACAATAGTTGCTATGACTACCACGATAATGATTACGACACCTTTTTCTACCAATTCACTACCCCTCTTTTCAGCCAGTTTTTTATTCAATTTTTCATTTATTGAATAAACTTTTGCCATTAATTTGTTTTCCGTTTTGTTGATAAA
>JAHHTR010000007.1 GCA_020024515.1 Angelakisella sp. | reverse complement strand
ATATTATATCGATAGTCATATAAATAAGAAGAGATTTTTTTATTAAGAAATGGAGGTGCAAAATAATGGATACAGAAAATCTGCTAAAAAAATTGATTGAGGCTGATAAAAAAGCTTGTGAATTGGTTGAAAATGCCGAAGAAGAATATCAAATAACAGTTGCCAATATTGATAGGGTTACTGATGAGTTCCGTAAAGAGTACAAAGAGAAGGCTAAAAAGCGTATCGGTATCTTAAAGGAAAATGAAGATTCGGAAGTTTTAACTGAAACAAGTGAAATAAGCGACAGATATGATATGCTTATGCAAAATTTAGAGCAAAAATATAATGAAAAACACACAGAGTGGGAAGACGAAATTGTGCGACAAGTACTCGAAAAATAAATATAAAATATTTTTTATAAGGGCAGGTGATAAAATTTGAGTAGTCCGCAAAATGCAATTCTTGCCAAAGTCCGCACAATGTATAGTCGTTCATTGTCAGTAAATAAATATAACGAAATGATGAAAAAAACATCTGTTACCGAGGTTGCTGTTTATTTAAGAGATAATACACCTTACGGAGAATTTTTGCAAAACATAAATCTTAATGACATACATCGTGAACAGCTTTTAGAATTATTGCAGAATGCAAAATTTACAACATTTCAAAAACTCGCAAGGTTTTCTTTCAGTAAAAATGATGATGGCTTTTATTCATATTTGTATAGATTGGAAGAAGCAAAAAGTCTTTTAAAACATATAAGATATGTTTGCTCCGGAAGTCAGGAATTGTATGATTTTTCATATAATAAGCTGCTTATGGAGCATAGCTCTTTTGACTATAACAAGCTACTGTCAATAAAAACATACGATGGTATTACCGAGTTTATGCATGGAACAATATATGAATCTATTTTGATAAAAAACAGACGTCAAGATGCACGAGAAATTGACACTGTAAAAATAGAAACAGAAATATTCAATACAATGTATGCCAAATTGGGCAAAAATATAAGAAAAGAGTTTTCGCATAAAGAGTCACAAGGCGTTATTGATATGTTTATTGCATTAAATGATATGCAGTCAATAGTGAAGGCATACCGTTTAAAGAAATTCTTTAATGCAAATAATGAGTATATTGAAAGTGTATGTTATCCACATACCAAAAAATCCCAAAGAATAGTGAAAGAAATTGCAAATACAAAGGATAATGAAAAACTTGAAATTATATTAAAAGATTGGGAGCCTGTAAAAAACTTCGGACTTAACAAAGATTACATTGAAGATTGTGTAGTTCGAGAAAAAGCCAGACTTTGCAATAAAAATATACATTTTTCCGTATATCCTTCGCTTACACTGTTGTGTTATATTCTACACCTTGATATAGAGCTTGAAAATATAGCCAATATTGTTGAGGGTATAAGATATGGTATTTCAGAAGGGGAAATAAAAGATTTATTAATATACTGATAAAACCTGTAAAAAATAAATATAAAAAATATGAAAGGTTGGTGAAATAGGTGTCAATAGAAAAAATGTTATTTGTTACATTGCGTGGTAACAGTGAGTATCTTGATGAAACATTGCTTTCTGCTACACAAATGGGGAATTTCCATATAGAATCCGCATCTGAGTTAAAAGAATATTCATCAGGACTGCTTGCAATGAGTGAAGATAATCCATATACGCCTATTATAAATAAGCTAAAAGCTATTCAAGAAAAAACAGGTATAGCGATTGAAGACAAATATTGCAAAGCTTTGCAAATGACAAAAGATGAATTTATGACTTATGTAGAGGATTTGGGAGAAAAATTCGATTCCCTTCTTGAAAAAAAAGATGGAATAGAACGTCTGCTGAATTCACATAAATCAACTCTTACTCATCTTAACCATATATCAAAGCTTGACATAAATCTTGATGAACTTTTTGCTACAAAATATTTGTGTGTGCGTTTTGGTAAGTTGCCTGTAAGCAGTTATCAAAAACTAAATTTCAGTAAAGACAAACCATTCACACTATTTTCTTATGACAACGATGGCACATATCACTGGTGCTTATATTTATGTGCAATAAGCGATAAAGAAGAAATAGACGGACTGTTTAATTCTTTGTATTTTGAGAGAATGAGAATTCCGGATTATGCACATGGAACACCGGCGCAGTCAATAGAATTTATAAACAAAGATATTGAAAAAGAACAAGCTAAGATTAAAGCTATCAATGACGAAATAGAGAGTCTGATTAAGCAAGAAGCAGATAAGCTATGCTTTGTATATTCAAGACTTAAAACACTTAGTGTTTCATTTGATTTGCGTAAATACGCAGGTTTTGTTAAAAATGATTTTGTTGTAATCGGTTTTATTCCTGAAAAGAGCAAAAATGAGTTTGAGGAAAACTTTGCTTATTTAAAAGATAAAGTGACAATTACATTTAAAGATGCCAACGAAGAAGAAAGAATAAAGGCACCTGTAAGGCTTAAAAATAACTTTATAGTGAGACCTTTTGAAATGTTTGTCAATATTTACGGTTTGCCGTCATATAATGATGTTGACCCTACAAAATTTGTTGGTATAACATATATGCTGCTATTTGGTATAATGTTTGGTGATATAGGTCAAGGTTTGGTTATTATGCTGCTTGGTTTGTTCCTAAGCAAAAAGAAAAAGATGCAACTTGGTAATGTCATGACAGCTATCGGTATAAGTTCAGCATTCTTCGGATTTTTCTATGGTTCGGTATTTGGCTTTGAAGAACTGCTTGTGCCGGTACACAGAGCATTGTTTGGTAAAGACCATCTAATTCATATTATGGCACCTGAAACCACAAATACACTGCTTATCGGTGCAATAGCAATGGGTATTATAATCATAATCGCATCGATGCTCATGAATGTGTTTATAGGTTTTAAAAAGAAAGATATGGAAAGAGCGGTATTCTCAAATAACGGTTTGGCAGGTATTGTTTTTTATGTATCCGTAATAGCAATAGCGCTTGGTAGTCTTGTATTCGGTGTAAATTTAATGACACCTGTTTTCATAATACCACTTATAGTATTGCCACTGTTAATAATCTTCTTTAAAGAACCTCTTGGAAGATTAATTGAGAAAAAATCACCTTTCCCACATGGTTTTGGTGGATTTTTCGTAGAAAGTTTCTTTGAAATGTTTGAAGTACTACTAAGCTTTGTATCAAATACAATGTCATTTTTGCGTGTAGGTGGTTTCATATTGAGCCATGCCGGTATGATGGCGGTTGTTATGACACTTAGCTCAATGGTAAGCAGTGGAGCAAGTCCTATTGTTATAATCTTCGGTAATATCTTCGTTATGGCTCTTGAAGGTTTAATCGTTGGTATACAGGTACTAAGACTTGAATTCTATGAAGTATTCAGCAGATTTTTTGACGGAGACGGCAAGGCATACGAACCTATCTCAATAGAAAAAAATGCTTAATTTTAATTTATCTTAAAAGAATATAAAAAATAAATATAAATAAAATTTTAAAAACATAAGTATGAAAGGAAATTTTTATCATGAATACACTATCAATAATTTTACTACCACTAGCAATCGTTATAATGTTATTAATGCCACTAATCCCGGCATACAAAGGTATCACAACAGGAAAAAAAGCTAAAAATGCTATGATATTTAACCTATGTGCTTTCTTTGCAGTTGCAGCTATTATGATAATACTACCATCAACAGGTGCTGTATCAATCGCACACGCTGCCGAAGAAACAGCACAAGCAGTTGCAGGTATCACAACAGGTGCAGGTATGGGTTACATCGCTGCCGCTTTGGTTACAGGTCTATCATGTATAGGTGCAGGTATTGCTGTTGCTGCTGCTGCTCCTGCTGCTATCGGTGCTTTCAGTGAAGATCCAAAAGCTTTCGGTAAAGCTATCATCTTCGTTGTACTTGGTGAAGGTATTGCTATCTACGGCCTACTAATTTCTATCTTGATTATCAACAAACTATAATTTTAAAAGTTTAAGATATAGAGATACATTTAAATTTTTTGTGGTTTTGGAGGAATATATATGCGATTTTATGTACTTAGTGATAATCGTGAAACACTAGTTGGTATGCGACTTGCGGGTATAGAAGGAGAAATAGTGCATGACGAAGCCACATATTGTAAAAGACTAGATGAACTTTGTGATGATAAATCAATCGGCGTAATTCTTGTTACAGGTGTAGCTATGGAGCTTGCACCACAATTTACAGCAGATAAAAAACTTCATTGCAAACGTCCGCTTATTGCAGAAATAGGTGACAGACACTCGTCAGACAATATTTCACATGCACTAATGAAATATGTTAAAGAGGCAGTGGGAATAAGCATATAATTATTTGCTTATTTCTTCCAAAAAAATTAAGCGAGGTGACCAGACTTTTGGCTACAATAGAAGAACGTGCAGGGATGATAGAAAGTGCTATTCTTGAATATGCACATCAAAAATCAAATGATATACAAACACAAACAGAGAATTTTAAAAAGGAACACTTGGAAGTAGCAGAAAATCAAATTTTGCAGGAAATGTACAATAAAATTCAAGATCAAGTTGCAGAGATAAAAGGCAATGCTACAAAAACTGTTGCAAAGCAAGAAGCTCAATTAAGACAGCAACTACTGATGCGTCGTGAGGAAATAACAAACAACGTGTTCCGTTCTGCTACAAAAAAACTTCTTGATTTTACAAAGACACCGGAATATGAAACTTATCTACTGAATATTGCAAAGAAACTATCAACAGAGTACCCTCTTGAAGACAGCATAATCACAGTAAAAAGTGATGACTATTCAATGAGTGTTAAGCTTGATAAAATATTTAGCGGTAAATGTAAAATTATTGTTGATGACAATATAAAAATCGGTGGTATAAAACTGATGAACCAAACAATAGGTATATTTGTTGATGAAACAATGGATACTAAACTAAATGACAGAAAACCTTGGTTTTACAGTAATTCCGGACTTACAATTAATTAATTTTATTTTCTTACCTCTCTTTTATAAGAAAAAGAGAGGTAACAAATGAGTGAAAATAACCGTATTTTTTAGCGAATATAATGGAGGCGAAACAGTGAGTGAAAATGTAATTTATTCCATAAACGGTCCTGTTGTAAAAGTCAAAAATTCCAAAGACTTTATGATGCAGGAAATGGTTTATGTGGGTAATAAAAGACTTATTGGTGAAATTATTTCTATTTCATCAAAATTTACCACTATACAGGTTTATGAGTCTACAACTGGCCTAAAAGTAGGTGAGCCGGTGGAATCTACTCATAATCCTATATCAGTAACACTGGGCCCTGGTATCATATCAAATATATTTGATGGTATACAAAGACCACTGAAATTTTTAGAGAACCTAACAGGTGCGTTTATCGGTGACGGACTTAATGTATCTTCAATAGACGATACAAAAAAATGGGCAGTTACAGTAGATGTTAAATGTGGCGATATTTTAAAAGCTGGCGATATATACGCAAGATGCCCCGAAACACCTGTAATTGAACACAGAATGATAGTACCACCATCAATGAGTGGTACGGTAGTATGGGTAGCGCCAAACGGTGAATATACAATAAACGAATGTATAGTAAAAATAAAAGATGAAAATGGTAAAGAACACAATCTTACTCTTTGCCACAAATGGCCTATACGTAATGCAAGACCTATCAAAGAAAGAATGCCTATCACAAGACCACTTATCACAGGTCAACGTGTAATAGATACTCTTTTCCCAATAGCAAAAGGTGGTACAGCTGCTATTCCCGGTGGTTTCGGTACAGGTAAGACAATGACACAGCACCAACTTGCAAAATGGTGTGATGCTGACATAATAGTATACATCGGTTGCGGTGAGCGTGGTAACGAAATGACACAGGTTTTGGAAGAATTCTCGGAACTTATTGACCCTAAAACAAACAGACCTTTGACGGACAGAACAGTGCTTATTGCAAATACATCAAATATGCCGGTTGCTGCCCGTGAGGCATCTATATACACAGGTATTACTCTTGCTGAGTACTATCGTGATATGGGTTACCATGTTGCAATGATGGCAGACAGTACATCACGTTGGGCAGAGGCACTTCGTGAAATTTCAGGACGTTTGGAAGAAATGCCTGCCGAGGAAGGTTATCCTGCATACTTGCCATCACGTTTGTCAGAGTTCTATGAACGTGCTGGTTACACAAAAACCCTTAATGACAGAGAGGGTAGTATATCAATTATCGGTGCGGTTTCTCCACAAGGTTCAGACTTCTCCGAGCCTGTAACAGAAAATACAAAACGTTTTGTTAGATGTTTCTGGGCACTCGATAAATCTCTTGCTTATGCAAGACACTATCCTGCTATCAACTGGACAAACAGTTACAGTGAATATATTGATGATTTGCGTAGTTGGTATAAAGAAAATGTTGACACTAAGTTTATATTAAAACGTCAACAAATAGTAAATATTCTTCACGAAGAAGAAAAACTTATGGAAATCGTTAAACTAATTGGTTCTGATGTTTTACCCGATGACCAAAAATTGGTTATTGAAATAAGCCGTGTAATTCGTGTAGGATTTTTGCAACAAAATGCTTTCCATTCCGATGATACCTATGTATCACTTGAAAAGCAATACAAAATGATGGATTTAATCCTTTTCTTGTACGAAAAAGCAACAAAACTAATATCAATGGACGTACCTATCGCAGAAGTTATGCAAACAGGTGTATTTGAAAAAGTAGTAAAAGTTAAATATTCAATACCAAATGACAAACTTGAAATGTTTGATGAGTACAAGACAGATATAGAGCTTGAACTTGCAAAAGTTCACATTCCAAAACAAAAAGAAAAGGAGATATAAGTAATGAGTGTACAATTTGTTGGTCTAAAAGAAATTAACGGCCCTATTGTTGTTCTTGATAAAGTCTCCGATGTCAGTTTTGAAGAAATGGTGGAACTGGAACTCGAAGATGGAACAAAACGTGACGGCAGAGTAGTTATGTTGGAAGGTGACAAGGCAGTTATACAGGTTTTTGAAGGTACACGCGGACTTTCACTTACAAACACAAGAACTAGTGTAACAGGTCACCCAATGGAGCTTTCTCTATCAAAAGAAATATTGGGACGTGTAATGAACGGTAGCGGTAAGCCGATTGACGGATTGGGTGAAATATTTGCCGAAACATCAGCAGATATTAACGGTAAACCGATAAATCCTGTTTCAAGAACTTACCCACGTAACTATATACGTACAGGAATTTCATCAATAGATGCACTTATGACACTTATCCGTGGTCAAAAGTTGCCTATTTTCTCAGGCTCGGGTATGAGCCACAATAAACTTGCTGTACAGCTTGTTCGTCAATCAAAAATAACAAGTGATGATCAAAACGAAACAGACGAGAAATTCTGTGTTGTTTTCGGTGCAATGGGTGTAAAAAACGACGTTGCCGATTACTTTAAAAAATCGTTTGAAGAGAGCGGTGTTTTAAAGAACGTTGCCATGTTCCTAAACCTATCAAATGACCCAATTATCGAAAGAATTTTGACACCTAGATGTGCTTTGACAGCTGCTGAATACCTTGCATTTGAATGTGGTATGCACGTACTAGTTATACTAACAGATATGACTTCTTATTCAGAGGCACTTCGTGAGTTTTCCTCATCAAAAGGTGAAATTCCGGGAAGAAAAGGTTTCCCGGGATATCTATACTCCGACCTTGCTTCACTATACGAAAGAGCAGGTATCATAAATGGTAAGAAGGGTTCAGTTACACAAATTCCTATTCTTACTATGCCTAATGATGATATTACTCACCCTGTACCTGACCTTACAGGATATATTACAGAGGGACAAATCGTTCTTGACCGTAACCTAGACGTTACAGGAACATATCCACCTGTATCAATACTTCCTTCACTTAGCCGTTTGATGAAAGATGGTATAGGTGAAAAATATACACGTGATGACCACTCCGCACTTGCAAATCAGCTGTTTGCGGCATATGCACGTGTACAAGATGCGAGAAGCCTTGCATCAGTTATCGGTGAAGATGAACTATCACCAATAGATAAAAAATTCTTGCAGTTTGGTAAAAGTTTTGAAAAGTACTTTATTAATCAAAAATTTGATGAAGAAAGAACTATCGAACAAACACTAAACTTAGGTTGGGATTTATTGGGACTTCTACCGGTAGAAGAACTGGATAGACTTGATGATAAACTTATAGAAAAATATTTGAAACCTGAAAATGCAAAGAAATATAAGGTATAATAATTTCTGTAATGTATCGGAGGTAATACTATGATTGTAAACCAAGTGCCTACCAAGGGTAATTTGATGAACATAAAAAAATCTCTTGAACTTGCAAAAATGGGTTTTGAATTGCTGGATAAAAAAAGGAATATATTAATTCGTGAAATGATGTCTCTTGTAGATACAGCGAAAGCACTTCGTTCCGAAATTTCCGGAACCTATGGCAGAGCATACTTTGCTCTGCAACGTGCCAATGTAACACTGGGTATTTTGCAAGAGATAGCGAATACAACACCTGTTGAAGAGTCACTACATGTGCACTATCGCAGTGTAATGGGTGTAGAGCTGCCGATAGTAAGTATTGATGATGTTGAAGAATACAAAATTACTTATGGTTTTGCTGGCACAAATTCACAGCTTGATATTGCATATCTATCTTTTCACAAGGTAAAAGTTTTGACAGTACAGCTTGCGGAAGTTGAAAACAGTGTTTATAGACTTGCTGATGCAATAAAGAAAACACAGGGACGGGCAAATGCACTTAAAAATATAATTATTCCTAATTTTGAGGCAGCTGCAAAAAGTATTACGGAATCTTTGGAAGAAAAAGAGAGAGAAGAATTTGCAAGACTGAAAGTTATCAAGGCAAAGAAAAATGCTGAGGAAGAAAATGAAAATATAGATGAGATTTTTGAAGAAATAGAAATGCTTCGAAATGACCCATATATAAATGAAAAAGAGAATTTATAAATAAAATTACAGCCTCCTTTAATTTTTTTAAGTGGAGGCTGTAATTTTTATGCAAAAATCAAATTATTTTTAAAGATATATCAATTATTATTAAAATTAGACAACTTATGATGTTTTTTATTTAAAATTTTTATAATACTATCATTATTGACAGTATATATCAAAGGTAGTATAATAATACAAATATTAATATCACAGTAATCATTTTATATATGTTAAAAATTGTTTATAAATGGTGAGGGTAAAATATCTTCTCTGTTAGCTTTGTTTAAATAAGGTTATTTTTTTGGAATACTTTATTTAAACTATTTTTTTAACATTGTATAAAATTGCTACTAGTTTTATAATAAAAGATAAGGAGTTTAATATGCTTAATACCAATTACAGTACAAAATTTCTACCGGAAGCATTAACATTTGATGATGTTTTATTAATTCCAGCCAAAAGTGACGTATTACCAAACCAAGTTGACCTTTCAACGACTTTGGCTCGTGACATAAAGCTCAACAGACCTGTTATGACTGCCGCTATGGATACAGTAACAGAAAGTAAAATGGCTATTGCTATCGCTCGTGAGGGTGGTATAGGTGTTATCCACAAAAATATGTCTATTGAAGAACAAGTTAGCGAAGTAGATAAAGTAAAACGTTCAGAAAATGGTGTTATAACAAACCCCTTCTTTTTGTCTCCCAATCATCTTGTTACAGATGCCGATGAACTAATGGGACGCTACAAAATTTCAGGTGTGCCGATATGTGAAGAAGATGGCAAGCTTGTAGGTATTATCACAAACCGCGACCTTAAATTTATGTCTGACTACAATGTTAAAATCAAAGAAGTTATGACAAAAGAAAAGCTTATCACAGCACCTGCCAGTACTGTACTTGATGAAGCAAAAGCTATTTTGTTAAGACACAAAGTAGAAAAACTACCTCTTATAGATAGTGAAGGAAAACTTACAGGACTAATCACAATTAAAGATATAGAGAAAGCTTTGCAATATCCAAATACAGCTCGTGACAGTAGTGACAGACTGCTATGTGCAGCAGCTATTGGTGTATCAAAAGATTTAGAAGAACGTGTAGAAGCACTTGTAAAGGCACAAGCTGACGTTTTGGTTCTTGACAGTGCGCACGGACATAGCGAAGGTATATTAAAAGCTGTTAAGATGGTTAAATCAATGTATCCTGATATTGCCCTAATAGCTGGTAACGTTGCAACAGCAGAAGCAACAGAAGATCTAATAAAAGCAGGTGCAGACTGCGTAAAAGTAGGTATAGGTCCGGGTTCTATTTGTACAACACGTGTGGTTGCAGGTGTTGGTGTTCCACAAATTTCAGCAGTATATAATGCAGCTTGCACAGCGGCAAAATACGGTATTCCTGTTATTGCCGACGGCGGTATCAAATACTCAGGTGATATAGTAAAAGCTCTTGCAGCAGGTGCAAATACTGTTATGCTTGGTTCAATACTTGCAGGTTGTGAGGAATCACCCGGTGAAACAGAAATATTCCAAGGTAGACAATTCAAAGTATATCGTGGTATGGGTAGTCTTACATCAATGGGTAAAGGCAGTAAAGATCGTTACTTCCAAGAAAACAGCAAGAAGCTTGTTCCGGAAGGTGTTGAAGGACGTGTTCCATTCAAAGGCTATGTTGCAGAAACAGTATATCAACTAATGGGCGGTGTACGTGCAGGTATGGGTTACTGTGGTTGCCAAACAATCAAAGATTTACACGAAAAAGCACAATTTGTAAAAATTACAGGTGCAGGACTAAAAGAGAGCCACCCACATGATATATATATTACTAAGGAAGCTCCTAACTATTCAGCGCAAGTACAAGTTTAATATATAGTATTAAAAGACAAACTGACTTCATTTTTTTGATGAAGCCAGTTTTGTTTTAAATTTTTGTTTTTATTATTGACTTTGCATGATTTAAGTTATATTATTTATAATGTATCAATTATGTTATGGAGGTTATAGATTTTGAAGAGAAATAAAGCAGTAAAAATTATGGCTATTACCCTTGCGGTGCTGATGACACTGTCTGTTTTGTCTACACTTATATATGCATTTATCTAAACAAAATATAAACAAAATCCTTCTATGATATTTAATTTTACCATAGAAGGATTTTGTTATATAATTAATGTTTTAATTTATTTATTTATTTTCTTTATTTTCATTTAAATTTAGTTCATCAAGGCTTGCAAAAGTATAGCCTTCTTGACGGGCATAGTCTATAAAATCAGGTAATATTTTTAAGTTTGTTTCGGATACGGCGTGCAAAAGATATATATTACCCACACAAAGTGATTTTTTGAGTTTTTCAAGAGATTCTTTTGGATTAGGTTGTTTGTCAGTTAGCCAATCTTTGTACGCAAAACTCCAAAATATAGATTTAAATCCCAGTTTTTTAAGTGTGCCAAGTGTTTGTTCATTAAAGTTACCACTGGGACATCTGAAATATTTCATTGTGTAGTTAAAGTTATCTTCTATATAATCTTGCATAAACATTGCATCTTCCGCAACCTGCACAGGTGTCAGTGTACTGTAATTTTTATGTGTTTTACTGTGATTACCCAGTGTGTGTCCCTCGTCTATCATACGTTTGATAAGTTCATGTTCTCTTTTAGCAAAATCGTATGTCAAAAAGAATGTTGCCTTAACATTTTTTTCTTTCAGAATATCCAAAAAGTCGTCGGTTATACCAAATTCGTATCCTTCATCAAATGTAAGATATATGTTTTTGTTGTCTTGACCTATAAAATAAGCGTCATAGTCCTTAAATTTATTATTGTACTGTACTGCACCGCAAGAACGGTTTAAATCATCGACAGGGCCGCCGGGTCCCCAGTTATATTCTTTTTTGTCCAAAGCACCGATTTCTGAAAAATCGGTGCTTATTGTATTTTTGGATTCTACTTTTGGTTCAACAGGGTTCATATTATCTTTGTATTTTTCACTTGTGCTGCTGCTGTTTTCACTGTTTGGATATCCATCTGTTATATTGCCTGGATTTTTGTCAGGCACATCTTTGTCGGCAGGTTTATCAAATGAATCTTCATAAGGTTCATAGGGGATTGAAGGAGCTGTCGGTGCTTCCGAAAACGGTTTATTTTCTGTTATTGAGTTACTTTGTGAACTACTGCTGTTTTTGTAGTCATCTGCATAGTCCATATCTTCACCCATACAGCCGACAAAAGTTGTGCAAGTCAGTGTTAGTGCAAGCATGAAAGTTAAGAGTTTTTTTGTATATTTTTTCATAAAACTTTCTCCTTTTGCTGAAATTACCCATAATTTAATACGAGCAATATTATTATTGACAGATTTATTTATATTAATTAATGTAAAATTTAGGTATATTTTTTTTTATATATACAATAATAAAATTAATAAATTTTATTTATTTTATAAATTTTATATTAAGGTAAGAGCACATAATTTTTAACAACGGATTTATACGACGCCTTGCATTAAGAGCTTATGTTATATTTGGCAAAAATATTCGACAATACAATAAGTATTACCTACTCTTTTTGTTTCGCTTGACAAAAAAATTTTTTATCACAATCCATTATCAGTAATTATGTGATATTGCCATAAAAAGGAGAGAATTATTATGGATAGCAGTATAAAAAAAATACATTCAATAGAAATTTTGGATAGTAGAGGAAATCCCACTCTATATACAAAAGTTACCTTGGAAGATGGTTCGGTGGGTTGCGCATCTGTTCCATCAGGTGCATCAACAGGCAAATATGAGGCTTATGAACTCCGAGACAATGACAAGACCAGATATTGTGGAAAAGGTGTATTGCAGGCTGTTAATAATGTAAATGAAACATTAAATAACAGTTTATACGGAATGAATGCACTGGAACAACAAAAAATAGATTATAAGATGATAGAGCTTGATGGAACAGAAAATAAAAAAAATTTGGGTGCAAATGCTATACTTTCTGTATCACTTGCTGTTGCAAAGGCTGCGGCACAATTCAAAAAATTTGAGTTTTACGAATACTTGCGTATGTACGGTGAATATAAAATGCCTGTACCTATGATGAATATATTAAATGGTGGTGCACATTCAAAAAACAATGTTGATATTCAGGAATTTATGATAGTGCCTATTGGTGCAAAGAGTATTGCAGAGGGGGTTCGTTGGTGCAGCGAAGTATATCATACACTCGGAAAGATACTGTCACTAAAAGGACTTAGTACCAATGTCGGTGATGAGGGTGGCTTTGCACCAAATTTACCAAGTGATATAAATGCACTTAGATATATAAATGATGCTGTAATATCAGCAGGCTTTATTGTGGGAAAAGATATTGCGTTTGCGATAGATGCCGCAACAAGTGAGTGGCAGACAGAACAAGGAATGTATTTTTTACCAAAGAGCAAAAAGCTATATACAACACAAGAATTAATAGATATGTGGAGAGCATATACAGAGCAATATTCTATTATATCAATAGAAGACGGACTTTCAGAAGAAGATATGGAAGGTTGGGCAGAGCTTACTGATGTATTGGGAAAAAAGATACAGCTTGTTGGTGATGATTTATTCGTAACAAACAAAAAGAGACTACAAAAAGGAATAGACAGTAAAATTGCAAATGCAATACTGATAAAACCAAACCAAATAGGCACACTTACAGAGACTATGGAGACAATAAAACTTGCACAAGAAAAAGGATATGGAGTGGTGCTTTCACACAGAAGTGGCGAAACCTATGATTATTCTATCAGTGATATAGCGGTTGCAACCTGTTGCGGACAGATAAAATCTGGAGCACCATGCAGAGCGGACAGAACATCAAAATATAATAGATTAATAGAAATAGAAGATATTATAAATAATGCTTAATGACAAAAACCCTAGGTCAGTTGTTTAATTGACCTAGGGAAAATATTTGTTTATATTATTTTGTGTTTTCAAGTGCTTTATATACACGAAGTATTTCTCCGACACTCCATGCCTGAGCAAAGCAACCTTGACTTTCGCAAGGATTTTCGCCGTCATATATTTCGGCAATTTGTCCCAAGCAACCCTCATTAAGAGCTGTTATAGTATATTCTATTTGACGAAGTACTGTGTCATAGCCATTTGGAGCAAAACGCAAAACTGCAAGATAATATGCACCCAAAGGGAAACCCCATACAGTTCCTTGATGATAAGCCATATCTCTGTTAAAGTGGCTGCCACCGTATGTTTTGTGGAAGTCTTTGTCGTCAGGTGACAAACTTCTAAGACCAAAAGGAGTGTATAGTTTTGTATAAATTACACTTAAAATTTTATTTGCCTTTTCTTTATCAATCATTGTAAATGGCATTGACAGAGCCCACACTTGATTTAAACGAATTTGGTTATCTGCACTTGTATTTGATATTACATCACGTAAGCAGCCAAGTTTTTCATTCCAAAATAGTTTTATAAAGTTTGGTTTAACTGTATCTTCTGCAAGTGAATAGTAATCTTTTTTGTCAAAATTTAGTTTTGTTGCAAATATATCCATAATACGCAGTGCATTGTACCAATATGCGTTTACTTCAACAGGTTTGCCATGACGTGGAGTAGGCAGTATATCACCGAAACGAACATCCATCCATGTAAGCTGTTCAAGTTCGTCACCTGCTGTTATAAGTCCGTCACGGTCCATTTTTATGTGGAAATCCGTACCATTGCGATAATTAGTGATAATACTCTCCATAGTGTCATACATTTCTTTTACAAATTCAATATCACTTGTAGCAAGATAGAATTGATAAACTGTATCAATAAAGAGCAGCGCCGCATCAACAGTATTGTACATGGGGTCATCGCTTTCGCCCTCAGGAAATACATTTGGCATCATACCTTTTCTCGCATAAGATTTAAATGTACGAAGTATACTTCTTGCATCGTCATATCTGCCTGTTGCGATTACGCAACCAAGCAGTGCTATCATAGTATCACGTCCCCAATCTCCGAAGAATGGGTAACCAGCCATTATTGTCTTGCCATTTGTTGATTGTCTGTGTGTAACAAATTTATCGGCAGCGAGAACAAGAGCTTGTGCATCACTGTTTTTGATATTACTTATTGTAATAAGTTTATTTTGCCTTTCTATTTCATTATCAAAAAGATTGTCTATATCTACACTGTCGATAATATTTTCTGTTGAAAATACAATGTAAAATTCTTGATACTTTTTTTCTATATCAAAAGTGAAAGTAGCACCTTTAAATGATTTTCCGATACAGTCTCTGCCATCACGAGAGTCGTATTCAAAAAATAAATCATTGTAGAAAAATATATTATTTACTGTAATATTACCATTTGTTTTATAGTAACAACGGTTATTTGTTGTTATATTTTCAGCATATTCAGTATTTATATTTATTTTATCGTTATTTGATGGATACTCATCTTTATTTGTAAGTCTAAACAAAGGTTCAACATTCAGTTTGCATTTTTCGGAATTATTAGAGTAAACTTTATAGCGAACAGCAAGTGTATTTTCGCCATATACCATAACAATATCTTTTACTATTTCCAATCCGTTTACTTTATATGACCATTTAGGTAAATATTTAAATTCAAATTTTTGAAGATAAATTCCGCCGAAGACATTACTTGTGCGTGTTGCAAACTGTTGAGTGAATAGATTTGATTTTTCTTTACTATTAGAAAAAGTAATATTTTCTTCAAGATTAGTCAGTGTGTGTATACGGTGATTTGGTGTTTTTTTTGCCGAAATAAATAATGCGTGGTCATGTCTTGCGCAAGAATTTACAGCAGTAACGGAAGAAAAACCACCTAAGCCATTTGCAAGTAGGTAGCATTTTTTTTCTCCGTCAACAAAACTTGAAAGTTCATTTTTGCCCATTGAAAAGTTAGTGGGGTTAAAATTATTATTCATATATTATCTCCGTTTATTTAATTTAAGTTTTTATTATTGATGCTTGTAGTTGAATTTCTGACAATAAATGTAGGTCGAAGTAATGTTTGACTGATGTGCACACCGTTAATCAGTGAAAGCAGTGTGGAAAAGCCGAGTTTTCCCATATTAATTCTGTCCTGTTTAATTGTGGTAAGAGCAGGAGTCATATGTGCTGATAGGGGCAAATCATCGAAGCCTATTACACTGATATCGTTTGGTACATTATATCCGAGATGTTCACATTCCACAATAACGCCCATAGCCATAATATCACTGCCGCACATTATTGCGGTAGCACCGTCATTAATAAAGTCATTTACAAATTTTTTTGCGCAATCCATACTGTAATCACCATATTGTATAAAGTTTTCACTGGATTTTAGTTTAAATTTTGCACATGCCTTTTGAAAAGCATCTGTTCTGTTTTTGGAGATCATAGAATGACTGTCTCCGTTTAAAAATGCTATTCGATGGTGTCCCAAGTGATATAGATGTTCAACAGCTGTATCCATACCCTCATAACTATCTGTACCGATATAAGAAACTATATGGTTGTTTGGTTCAATATTATCAAGAAGTACTGTTGGCACAGTTGTTTTGTTCAAAGTTTTAAGCCAAGGGTCATTCAGTGTAAAACCTATAAAAAATCCCCCTTTATACCCATGCTTCATCATATATGTATCATATTTTTCATTTAGCTGTATTTCATTTGTAACACTTACAATTTGCACATTGAAACCATTTCGTACAGCGAGTTGCTTAAATCCCAAAATAAGCTCATAACCAAACTGGTTGTTGGCACTATAATCCATATTTTCTATAAATATACAGATTGTCCAACTGTCTTTGTTTTTCATTTTTTTTGTAGTATATCCCAAAGAGACAGCAGTGTCAATAATTTTATTTCGTAAATCTTCGCTGATATCTTCGCCACCATTAAGTCCTTTTGAGACAGTTCCGGTTGATATATTTAAAAGTTGAGCTATGTCCTTTATAGTCGCCATTTTTCTAGCTCCTTCCGATAAATTATAGGTTTTATTAAATAATTAAAAATTTCTATACTATAATACACTATTTAAAAATAAAAGAAAAGTGCTTTTTAAAAATTTATTAGTTTCGATAGTATTTCAATAGTATTTTGTGTATAATTAACAATTCATTAATACTTAAATGGTTAAATATACAAAAAAAATAGCTCGACACATATTTTCTATTGACAAACACTATGTAAAAGTGTTAAATTATAGGTGTCAACGAAAGTTTACGAAAAAAGATTATATTTGTAAATAATTGTCAAATATAAATAATGTAAACTTTTGATATTTTGTACTTAATTTATTAATCATTACTCGGAAAGGGAGAAAAAAATGAAAAAAAGAGTTTTAGCCGCTTTGATGGCAACAGCTATGATAACAGGTATTATGTCAGGCTGTGGTTCAAAAACAGAAACAGGCACTTCAACAAGTAATTCTACAAGCAATACAGATGGAGCATCTGTACAAGAAGTTTCACTGAAAGTATGGACTCCTGAAAATCAAAGAACAAACAAAACAATAGAATCAATGGCAGAGGCTTTTGCAGCAGCTCACCCTGAATACAAAATCAACTGGACATTTGAAGTAGTTGGTGAAGATAAAGCAAAAGACGAAGTTATGAAAGACGTTGATAACGCAGCAGACGTATTTTTCTTTGCAAATGACCAAATGGTTGAGCTTGTAAATGCAGGTGCGCTTGCAAAACTTGGCGGTTCTACATTGGAAATGGTAAAAAATACAATGTCAGAAGCTGTTGTAGGTACAGTTACAAATCCTGCTGATGGTGCAGTGTATGGTATACCATTTACACACAACACATTCTTTATGTACTATGACAAAACTCTTATGTCAGATGAAGATGTTAAATCAATAGAAGGCATAATGAAAAAAGAAACAGCAGATGATGTTATAAACTTCTTCTTTGAGTCAGCAGGCGGTTGGAAACTAGGCGCTTGGTACTATGGTGCAGGCAACACAATTTACGGTGATTCACAGGCAGATTTCGCAAAAGGTGCTGACTGGAACAACGCAACAGGTCTTGCAGTAACAAATTACCTACTTGACCTAAAAAACAACAAGAAATGTGCATTTGATAACGGTATATCAGTTCCTGAAAAAATAGCTAACCACAAACTAGGCGTATGGTTTGACGGTGCTTGGAATTACGATATCTACAAAAAAGCTTTGGGCGACAACCTAGGTATTGGTATATTGCCAACATTTAATATTAACGGTGAAGACAAACAACTTAAAGGTTTCTACGGCTCAAAAGCTATCGGTGTAAATTCACATTCAAAAGCTCTGCCTGTTGCAATTCAATTTGCGGCATTCCTTGGTAGCGAAGAAATGCAAATTAAACGTTTTGAGGAGTCAAACCAAGTTCCTACAAATATAAATGCAGGTAAATCAGAAGCAGTTCTAAAAGATCCAATTGCAACAGTTATCGTTAAAGAAGCAGAAGTTGCATCTGTAACACAACCACTAGCAGCAGAGTTTGGTTCAAAATATTGGGACGCAGCAGGTGGTTTAACAGCTGAAATGAAGAGTGGCCAACTAACAAAAGAAAACGCACAAGCTAAATTGGATCTATTTGTATCTAAAATGGCAGTTGAATAATATTTTATTAGTTTATTAATTTTGTAACTTATATCAATCCTATTTATATGGAGAAGTACGATTTAAATATATATTTCGTATTTCTCCATATTTTCTAAATAAGCAATAGTTTATTTTGATATTTAATAATGTTTATTAATAAATAGAAGTTCGCAATATGACTTGTATTTATTAATATAAAACTATTAATAAAATATAGATATTGCTTTCGTTAATATTTATTATAAGGAGGAATAAATATGTTTAAAAAACAACCACAGGCTCCTTTAAAAGATTACAGTATTGGTACAGCTCTTCTTTACGGCAGCAATATCACTCGTCTTTCTGCTCTTATTTTTGGTTTGGGTAATTTTTGCCACAAGCAAATAGCAAAAGGTTTGTGTTTTTTGGTTACTGAAATACTGTATATTTATTATATGGTAGTATTTGGTGCAAATTCAATTGTGAATTTTATTTCATTGGGAACAAAGCAACAGGCAGAAGTTTTCAATGAAAAACTTGGTATATACGAATATGTATTGGGTGATAACTCGATGCTATGTTTACTTTATGGTGTTATAACTATGTTTATTACACTTGTGTTCATACTATTTATGATAGCATCTGTTAAAAGCGCGTATTTTGTAGAATATGAAGTAAAACTTGGCAAAAAGCCAGCTACTTTCAGACAAGATTTATTTTCATTAAAAGATGACAAAGTTCATGTTTCACTGCTGACTTTGCCAACACTCGGTATTGTTATGTTTACAATAGTACCACTTGTATTTATGATATTTATTGCGTTTACTAACTACGATAAACATCATCTACCACCCGGAAAGCTATTTGATTGGGTTGGCTTTGAAAACTTCAAAAATATTTTCAATATGGGTTCCGGTGCGGGAAATATCGGTAAAACATTCTTCCCTATACTTGGTTGGACACTTGTTTGGGCATTCTTTGCTACATTTACAAACTACTTCCTTGGTATGATACTTGCCCTTGTAATTAACAGAAAAGATACAAAATGGAAAGGATTTTGGAGATTTAACTTTGCGCTGTCAATAGCTATTCCTGCCTTTGTATCACTTCTTACAATGAGAACAATATTTAGTGAAAGTGGTCCTATGAACGTACTTTTACGTGAACTTGGTGTTATCAGCCATAACTATTCCGTACCATTTTGGTCAGATGGTACACTTGCAAAAGTAATGGTAATACTTGTTAATATATGGATAGGTGTACCGTTTACTATGTTAAACCACACAGGTATTTTGCAAAATATACCAAATGATTTGTATGAGGCGGCAGATGTTGAGGGTGCCAGTCCTATTGTTAAATTCTTCCGTATAACACTACCATATATGCTATTTGTTACAGGTCCTTATCTAATAACAACATTTATCGGTAACATTAATAACTTTAACGTTATTTTCCTATTGACCGGCGGTGGTCCTGTAAAACTTGACTATTACTTTGCAGGTGAAACAGACTTGCTTGTTACATGGCTATACAAATTAACTATGACAGAAAAAGACTATAAGATGGGTTCTGTTATAGGTATTATGATCTTTATTATTTCTGCTGTATTCAGCTTGATTGCATATCGTCGTACAGCAGCATACAAAAACGAGGAGGCGTTCCAATAATGAGTATAAATAAAACGACTTCCATGAAAACGAAAAAGACTGTCACAAACGTACTTGTACACGTAATTCTTGCTATACTCAGTATTATATGGGTTTTACCCATAGTGTTTGTTATTTTGACATCACTGAGAGCAGAACCTGGTTCATACGTAAGTTATATTATCCCAAAAGAATTTACTTTGGCAAACTATCAAAGACTGTTTACGGATAAGAGTATGATTAACTTTCCGCGTTGGTTTATGAATACTTTTGTCATAGCTTGTTGCAGCTGTCTTGTGGCAACATTTTTTGTGCTTTGTGTATCCTATGTTATGTCAAGACTTCGCTTCAAAATGCGTAAGAAATTTATGAATATAGCACTTATCTTGGGTATGTTCCCAGGGTTTATGTCAATGATAGCTATATACTATATCCTAAAAGGTATAGGACTGCTTGAAACAGCTACATTAAAACATGTAGCACTTGTAATAGTTTATTCAGGTGGTGCAGGACTTGGTTTCTATATAGTAAAAGGTTTTTTTGATACAATACCACGTGCGATAGATGAAGCGGCATTTATTGATGGTGCTACAAAGTGGGACGTATTTACAAAAATTACTTTGCCACTTTCAAAACCAATGATAGTTTATACACTTCTTACAGCATTTATGGGACCGTGGGTTGATTACATTTTTGCAAAAGTTATACTTGGTAACGATAAAGATGCATATACAATCGCTATTGGTCTATGGCAAATGCTTGAAATGGAATATATACAAAGATATTATACATCGTTCTATGCAGGTTGTGTGATTATTTCTATTCCGATAGCATTACTGTTTATGTTGACACAAAAATACTATGTTGAAAGTGTTGGCGGTGCTGTAAAAGGTTAATTTAACAAAATTCATATTTATATACTATACACAAAAAATACTCAGATTTTCAAAATAAGAGAAAGTCTGAGTATTTTTAATTTGTTTTTATAGTATTTCAAAATATTTTACACCGTCACATTCTTTTAGTGTGGATATTATGTCTGAATGTTTTGAAATTTTTTTCTGGCTGAACAGCGTTATTACAAGTGCCGATGCACTGCTTTCAATAGCGACATCTCGCTCCATTTGTATGATATTTATATCTATTTTTCGTTCATTCAAATATTTTATAAAGTCTTTTATGGGATAGTCTTTTTTTATTTCTATATATACGTCCATCATTCTTGAACGGTTACGCATAAAGCTGTCGAGTCTATGTAAAAGTGTAAATGATATAAGCATAAAAATACAGCCAAACACAGCAACTTCATAAAATCCCACACCAATGGCAAGCCCCATACAGGCTGATGCCCATAGTCCGGCGGCTGTTGTCAGACCCTTTATCTGTCTGTGATGTGTTACAATGATTGTTCCTGCACCCAAAAAACCTATACCGCTGACAACCTGAGCACCCATACGTACAGGGTCTCCTGCATTGAACACTTGATAGATATATTGATTTGTCATCATTACCATACATGCGCCCAGACATACAAGTATATATGTACGAAAACCTGCTGGACGATTTTTGAGACCTCTTTCCATACCAAGTATACCACCCAGTATAGTAGCTACAAGTAGTCTTGTTATGATTGCTTCTGTTGTCAGTTCTCTTATTTTTAACATTTTTTCTATCACCTCATTGCAAAATTTTATAAATATAAATAACTGTTGAATAATTAATTAACATAATATATAATTATAATGTTAATTTTAATATAAAAATTCTTATTTATGGAAGGTTTATTTAATGAACAAAAATATTATTGATTTATTTGAAATATCACCTGTTATTGCAGCAATAAAAGATGATGAAGGGCTAAAAGCTGTATTAAAAAGTCAGGCAAAAACAGTTTTTCTGTTATATGGTAATATATGCAATATTTCAGAAATTGTGAAGATGATAAAAGATACAGAAAAGACTGTTATTGTGCACATGGATTTTATTGTAGGTTTAAATTCAAAAGAAATATCGGTTGATTATATAAAAAACAATACTGTTGCCGATGGTATAATGAGCACAAAGAGTATACTTTTGAAAAGAGGTATGGAACTTGGTCTGATAACAGGACAACGTGCATTTATATTTGATTCAATTTCTTTTGCAAATATAAAGAAACAACTGGATACATTTAAACCTGATTTTTTGGAAATATTACCGGGAACGATAACAAAAGTTATTGATAATATCAGTAAGCATACATCAGTGCCTATTGTTGCGGGAGGACTGCTTACAGACAAAAAAGATGTATTGGACGCATTTGCTTCGGGAGCAAGTGCGGTATCCACAACAAAGGTTGATTTGTGGGAAATATAATTTGTTGTAGGAACATAGATGTTATTATACCATTTGTCTTTGTATAGGTCAACAAAATTTCTAAACTTAATGATAATTTTTTTTACATTTATGCTTGACATATACCAACTGTTAATATATAATGTTTATATTAACTTAGAGATTTAGAGTAAAGTTAATTCTTAGGATTTTTGTATCCAAAAGGATTGCTTTACTCTTTTTTTGTTTTTAAAGAAAAGTATATAAAGATATTATTACTCTAACTTAAAATATTTATAAAAGGATGTGTTGTTGTTGTCAAAATTTGATTATGATGTTGTAATTATCGGTGGAGGAGTAACGGGTTCGGCAGTTGCAAGGGAACTTTCAAAATACACTCTTTCAGTATGTCTGCTTGAAAAAGATGAAGATGTCTGTTCCGGTACATCAAAAGCTAACAGTGCCATTGTGCATGCGGGATATGACGCAAAACCAAATACATTAAAAGCAAAGCTTAATGTTGAGGGAAACCGCATAATGGGTGAGTATGCAAAAGAACTTGATTTTGAGTTTAGACGTAATGGTTCACTTGTTTTGTGTTTTGAAGAAGAAAGTATACCACAGCTGAAAGAACTGCTAGAAAGAGGCAAGAAAAATGGTGTTCCTGATATGCAGTATCTAACAGGTGATGAAGTTCGCAAAATGGAGCCGAATATATCGAACGAAGTAGTGGCAGCTATATTTGCACCGACAGGCGGCATAGTATGTCCGTTTAACTTAACAATAGCTCTTGCTGAAAATGCTTGTGACAATGGTGTGGAGTTTAAGCTTAATACAGAAGTAATAAATATAGAAAAACTTGACAGCGGATATAAGCTGATTACAAATAATTGTGAAATATCAGCTAAATACATAGTAAATGCCGCAGGTGTATATGCCGATAAATTTCATAATATGGTGTCACAAGATAAAATCACAATTATTGCCAGAAAAGGTGACTATGAATTACTTGATAAACAGGCAGGTAAGTTGGTGGATAAAACTATATTTCAACTCCCAACAAAGATGGGTAAAGGAATACTTGTAACACCGACAGTGCATGGAAACCTGCTTATAGGTCCGACAGCAACAGATATTGATGATAAAGAAGCAACAGCAACAACAGCGGAAGATTTGGATAAGGTTGCAAGACTATCGGCAAAGAGTATAAAAAATATTCCGTATCGTCAGGTTATAACATCGTTTACAGGACTGCGTGCGCACGAAATAAACGGAGATTTTATAATTGGTGAAGCAAAAGATGCAGACGGATTTTTTGACTGTGCGGGCATTGAGTCTCCGGGACTTTCTTGTGCTCCTGCTCTTGGAAGATATGTTGCAAATATGATTAAAGAAAAGGCTAATGCGGATATTAAAGAGAACTGGAACGGAAAGCGTAAAGGTATAGTACGCCCGTTGACTCTATCGAAAGAAGAACGTGCAGAGCTTATTAAAAAACGTCCGGACTATGGAACTATTGTTTGCAGATGTGAAAATGTCAGCGAAGGCGAAATAGTGGATTCTATCAACAGAACACTTGGTGCAAAATCGCTTGATGGTGTAAAGAGACGTGTTCGTCAAGGTATGGGAAGATGTCAGGCTGGTTTTTGCACACCGAAAACAATGGAAATTCTTTCTCGTGAACTTAATGTTAAAATGGAAAGTATTTGTAAAAACGTTAAGGGTTCGGAAATGTTGGTAGATGAGAAGTAGTTTTGGAGGGTGATTATTATGGAACAATATAAATTGGTGATAATAGGGGGAGGTCCTGCGGGACTTGCTGCTGCGGTATCCGCTCGCAAAAAAGGTATAGATGATATATTGATTTTGGAGAGAGATTTCACTTTGGGTGGTATACTGAATCAGTGTATACATAATGGTTTTGGCTTGCATACATTTAAAGAAGAACTTACAGGTCCGGAGTATGCGGACAGATTTATAAAAATGGTGGAAGAAGAAAAAATACCATATAAATTAAATACTATTGTAATCAGTATAACAAAAGATAAAGAGATTACATATATTAACGAAACAGATGGAATGGTTATAATAAAGGCAACTGCGATTATTCTTGCTATGGGTTGTCGTGAGCGTCCTCGTGGTGCTTTGAATATCCCGGGATATCGTCCGTCAGGTATATATTCGGCAGGTACTGCACAAAGACTTATGAATATAGACGGTTACAAAGTCGGTAAAGAAGTTGTAATTTTGGGTTCGGGCGATATAGGGCTCATAATGGCAAGACGTATGACATTGGAAGGAGCAAAAGTAAAAGTTGTTGCGGAACTAATGCCGTATTCGGGAGGGCTCAAAAGAAATATTGTACAGTGTTTAAATGACTATGATATTCCACTTAAACTCAGCCACACAGTTACAAAAATACATGGCAAAAAACGTTTGACAGGTGTAACAATAGCACAGGTAGACAAAAACAGAAAACCGATTGATGGAACGGAAGAATATTATTCTTGTGATACACTGTTACTTTCAGTAGGACTAATTCCCGAAAATGAACTGACAACAGAGATAGGAATAGAAATGAACCGTATAACAAATGGCCCTGATGTTAATGATAGACTTGAAACAAATGCAAATGGTATATATGCTTGTGGTAATGTATTGCATGTTCATGACCTTGTTGATTTTGTTTCTCAGGAGGCGGCGCTTGCAGGTGAAAATGCGGCAGACTTTATATTGAATGGTGAAAGAAAATTGAATGAGACTATTCCTATTGTTGCAAAAAACGGTGTAAGATACACAGTACCGCAGACAATAGATATTGAGAATATGTCTGATATTGTTACTGTAAGATTTAGAGTAGCAGATGTATATAAAAACCATTCGCTATGTGTATATTTTAATGACGAAAAAGTACAGGATAAAAAGAAACGTGTGCTTGCCCCCGGAGAAATGGAACAAATTTTACTTAAAAAGGCGGACTTGAAAAATTTTGACGGGTTAAAAGCTATTACAGTATGTACGGAGGAGAATTAAAATGGATACAAGGGAGCTTATATGTATATCTTGCCCTATGGGTTGTATGCTTAATGTTACGATTGACGGCGATGATGTAAAAGTAGAGGGAAACACGTGTCCACGTGGTGCAATTTATGGTAAAAAAGAAGTACTAAGTCCAACAAGGATAGTTACTTCTTCCGTAAAAGTTAGAAATTCAAATATTGCAAAGGTATCAGTTAAGACAGAAAAGGATATACCAAAAGGCAAAATTTTTGATATAATGGACGAGATACGAAAAATTACAGTAGATGCACCGATAAAAATAGGTGATGTTATTATTGAGAATTGCGCTGATACAGGTGTTGATATAATCGCTACGAAAGATGTAGATAAAATTTAAGATGTATTAATTTTTATATTAAGTGTTATGTGTTTAATATTTAAATAGATTAAAGTAGTAAGGGATAGTATGACAAAACAAGAGGCAAGAATAAAAATATCAGTTCATTCAGGGAAAACAGAAAATTTTTCCGATGGTTATAGATATGCTTTGAGGTATGGATTTTCTGACACGCAAGAAATACAACAAAAGTTTGATGAATTGTTAATTTGCTTAAAGGTATTGAAAGAGGATAGTTCTTTTGTTGGTATGGATAGGGACTTACTTTTCAATTTAAATGAAATTTTGTGGGGCAGTATTCTTTATATAAACAGTCAAAAGACTGACTATCGCATAGTAGGTGTTTTTGCTGAGGTATTGTCGGAAACGCTGTTTTCCATTTTGGAAAATACAGAAAATCCTTTTGAAGCTTTTGATAACTATAAAGAAAATTATAATAACATATTGTGTGAAGTCACAAAAAAATAATAGTATTGATTAACAGGTGTTAAAAAGATAAGAGACAGAGAGTATTAAAATTTCAATACGCTCTGTCTTTTTGTAGAGATTTTGTTTAACTGTACAAAATGTCAAAGTAATTATTTTTTTAAAATTATTCTTTCAAAAACGATTTAATTTTTTCACCATCGGCATAACCTTTTTTATATAGTTTATCAAGCAGTCCTTTGTCTCTTGTAAGAGTACTTACTCCACATGTATCACTAGGAGCAACAATAAGCACTTTTCCTTCTTTTGCATACTTTTGTGCAAGTTTTACTCCTTGATTATATGTGTCCGCTCTTTGACGAAGTTTTTGTGCGGATAAAGGATAGGTGCGATTAATAATACGTGCGATTTTTAAATCTCTACCCGAAGTTCTTATTTCTCCTTCCGGTTTTGTAAGAAGAACTATTACCTTATCACAACCTAAGTCAAATGCCTTTTGTACAGGGACAGGGTCACTTAATGCTCCATCATAATAAGGTATACCATTAACTGAGTAAGGGTGGCAAACAAACGGAATAGCACAAGATGCTTTTAATGGGTCATAACTATCCTGTGAAATATCATTTTTATCGAAATATTTAACATTACCTGTTTTGGCATCCGTAGCAACAATATAAAATTCCATTGGATTATTTTTTACTGCCGGAAAATCCAAAGGATATTCACCGTTAGAACTACTTAGTGTACCGTAAGCATAGTCTAAATCAATAAAAGTCTTTTTCAGCAAAAAGTTTCTCGGACTTGCATATTCTTTTCTTGAACCGTATTCAGTATAAAACTTATAGTTTCGTCTAACTTGTCCTGCAATATAAGAAATAAGGTTTGCGCTACCGGCAGAAACACCTATACCCAAATCAAAATGTATTTTTTGATCCATACAGTAATCGAGTATGCCTGCCGCATAAATACCTCTATATCCTCCACCTACATCTACAATACCGATTTTCATAGCTTTATAAATCCTCCATAAAAATTTTTTATATAGGGAACACCACACAGTTACAGATATCTATAAGTGGTATATGATTGTGTGGTATTAACATAAATATTTATCTTTTATAGTAGTATAGTATAAAAATTTTTTTTATACAATAGTCATTTTATTTTTAATGTAGAATTTAAAAAAGTTTATTATATTCAATATTTAACACTTAGTATATCATTGTTATTTTTATTGAAAGTTAAGTCGATTTTTGTTATAATATCACTATTATATATACTATGAAAGGAGTTATTTACTATGCCAAATTTTACAGAAAAAGCTATTTGCAATTCATTTGTAAAATTACTGAATGAAAAACCACTAAAACAAATTACAGTAAAAGATATAGTAGATGACTGTGGTCTAAACCGAAATACATTTTACTATCATTTTAGTGATATCCCCGAATTAATAGAAAGAATTATAAAAGAAGATGCCGAAAGAATAATTTTTGAAAATAAGAAAATAACTTCTATAAAAGAATGTATAAATGCTATTATCAGCTTTGCACTAAAAAACAGAAAAGCGGTACTGCACATATATCGTTCGGTAAATAGGGATATTTATGAGCAATATCAGTGGCATATATGTGAATATATATCTACAATTTTTGTTGAAGAACGTTTGAATGGCAGAATTGTTTCGAATACTGATAAAAAAGTTATTATTCAATATCTAAAATGTATGTTTTTCGGTATTTTAATAGATTGGTTGGAAACCGGAATGAAAGATGGTATACATGCTTACATAGACAGAATCAGTGAATTAAAACAAGGAGATTTTGAACGAATAATTAATCGTTGTGAAAAAATATAGTCAAAAATGCCTTTATGTCTATAATTTAGACACAAAGGCATTTTTTATCTATACTAATTTTTATTTTAAAGACTATAATAAAATTATAATAAAGTACAAAATAAAAAAGGAGATTTTGATTGTGATTTCAAATAAAAAATTACGAACAGCTAAATATGGATATATTGTAATTTCAATTTTGATTTCGGCATTTGGAATTACACTGATTGCTTTTCCGAAATTTTCTGTTTCGTTATTATGTTGGATTGGTGGAGTATTACTTATTCTTTTTGGACTTGTCAAAATTATAGGTTATATTTCAAAAGATCCATATAGACTTGCCTTTCAGTTCGACTTAGCTTTTGGAATTTTTGTAATGGCTTTGGGTGCAGTTTTAATTCTTCGTACAGATGAACTTTTGCATATTATTTCTATTTTGTTTGGAATAGGTATTTTTGCAGATGCACTATTAAAAGTGCAAATTGCCATTGATTCAAAAAATTTCGGTATAGATAAATGGTGGATAATTTTGAGTATAGCAATAATAACCGGTATAGTGGGTTTTTTACTTATATTCAGACCGTATGCTAGTGTAAAATTAATTATGATATTACTTGGAATATCACTGCTTTCAGAAGGAATTTTAAATTTAATTACAGTATTGAGTGTAGTTAAAATAATTGAAAATAGACCTAAGATATAAAACAATTAATGATTGAAAATCTTTATCAAGAGAATATGCTAAATAAATAATATTTATTATTTATTTAGCATATTCTAACACTATCAATGACAAAATAATATTATAGAAGGAGTTTATTAAAATGAATGCTTTAACAACAATTAAAAAGTTCGGATTGGAACATGCTTTCAATTATCTTTATAAAGAACCTGAACACAATTTAATTTAAATTATAGACTGGGCAGATAAATTTTAAGGTAATAATTTCGTTACACAACGTACTTGTTATAAGAGATATTATTGAAAATCCAAATCACTCATATCATTCTTATGTATACAGTATACTCAATAATGTTGATGAAGGTGTTGCTAAAACAATTATCAGCAATTTGCAAATGATATGCTGAGAGTTAAAAACTTTATTCCTGCCATTTCTTTGGAAGGCTCGGAAGAAGCAACAGACAGCCGTCGTGGAAAAGGTACTTACCAAAAAGTTATAAAAGCTATGGAGTTATTGCGTAAGAAAAAGCTTATATATGGTATTTCTGCTTGCTATACAAGTATAAATTATGAGTCAATATCTTCGGAAGAATTTTATGATAATTTAATTAAGATGGGTGCATATTTTATTTGGTATTTTCACTATATGCCGGTAGGTAATGATGCGTCAATAGACCTATTGCCAACACCTGAACAACGTAAAGCACTTTATACCCGTGTTCGTCATCTAAGAGAAACAAAACCGCTATTTGCAATGGATTTCCAAAATGATGCCGAATATGTAGAGGGGTGTATTGCGGGTGGCAGAAGATATCTGCATATAAATGCTAACGGTGATGTTGATCCATGTGTATTTATTCACTATTCAGATTCAAATATACGTGAAAAGTCACTTTTGGACTGCTTACGTTCACCGTTATTTATGGCATATCATGATGGACAACCATTTAATAAAAATATGTTGAGACCATGTCCTATGCTTGAAAATCCTAAAAAACTGCGTGGTATTATTGAAAAAACAAAAGCTAAATCCACTGATTTACAATCACCTGAAAGTGCAGAGCATTTATGTGTAAAATGCGATAAATATGCTAGATGTTGGAAATCTGTTGCAGATGAGCTTTGGAATAAATAGTAATTTATAGATGAAATAGCTCTTGATTTATTTATTTAACAAATGGAGAGTTATTCAATTTATAGTATTCATAAATTTTGAGTGTAGTAAAAATTATAATTATAGAAAGGAAATAGTTGTGAAGACAAAAATATTAATACTTAGTTGTAGTACAGGAGAAGGTCATAACAGTGCTGCCAATGCTTTAAAAACAGCATTGGAGGAGAGAGACGTTTTATGTGAAATTGCTGACCCTGTTGCTTTTCAAAGTGACAAAATGAAAAATGTTGTTTCTTCTCTATATAATAATATGATTAAAAGAACTCCGGCTGTCTTTGGGGTTGTCTATAAACTGGGTGATATGTATTCTTCAAGCAAACTTCCTTCACCGATATATTGGGCAAATTCCCAATATGCCGAAAAATTAAAGAAATATATATTAGATAACGAATGTACCGCTGTTATATGTACTCATTTATATGGAATGGAAGCTATGACAGCTATAAAGCAAGATAAAGATTTTGATATTCCGTGCTATGCTGTGCTTACTGATTATACATCTATTCCTTTTATAGATGAAACAAAGTTAGACGGATATTTTGTTACACATAACGAAATAAAAGCTACATTGCACAGTAGAGGAATACCCGTAAAAAACATATATGTAACAGGTATTCCCGTAAACAGCAAATTTACAGAGCATATTGATAAAACAGTTGCAAGAGAAAGGCTGAATATTCCTCAGGAGAAAAAAGTTTTTTTGATTATGACAGGCGGTATAGGCTGTGAAAATATGTTGGGGCTATGTGATGATTTGATTAGAAATTTAGAGTCAGACGGTGTGGCGTATATTCTTGTAGGTAGAAATGAAGATTTAAAGAAAGATCTTGACAGAAAGTATTATAATAATACAAAGTTAAAAACGGTTTCATTTACAAAGGAAGTGGTACAGTATATGGTGGCTGCTGATGTTATGATATCAAAAGCGGGTGGTCTTTCGAGTACCGAAGCCGCTGTTGTAAATGTTCCTCTTGTGCATGTAAATGCTATTCCCGGTTGCGAAACCTGTAATGCAAAATTTTTCGCACGAAAAGGTATGTCAATATATGCGCATAGTGATATGGAAGCTGTTAAATTTGCAAATTATATTGCATATAATAAAGAAAAAGCAGATAAAATGCGTGCAATGCAAAGAAAATATGTAAATCCCAATGCTGCAAAAATTATTATAGAGAAAGTGATGGCTTTATGAATAATAAAGAACAATATATATGGATTTTTTATATAGTGGTTGGATTTTTATGTGGAAGTACAATGTTTTCTCAAATTATACCTAAATATATATTTAATAAAGATATTTGTAAAATAAGCAAAGACCATAATCCCGGTGCTACAAATGTATTTATTGAATGTGGTGTATGGTGTGGTCTTTTATGTTTAATTTTGGATATTGTAAAGGGATTTTTCCCTGTTTTCTTTGCTACACATAGAGTAGATATAAATAATTTATTATTTACCTTTATATTAATTGCTCCTGTTTTGGGGCATGCAATAGCACCTTTTAATAATTTTAAAGGTGGAAAATGTATAGCTACTACTTTTGGTGTAACGCTCGCTATTTTTAATCACAGTAAAATTATTTTGCTGCTCGCTGTTCTTTATATATTGTTTTCAACAATCTTAAAAATACATTCGCATACTGTCAGAAGTATTGTGACATTTGGATTTTTCGGTATACTTTCAGCTATCTTTTTGATACGTCATAATTTATATTCAATAGCATTTGGTTGTGTATTTATTTCAATTATTGTAATATTAAAGCATACAGGCAATTATATTAATATTACAGCCTTACAAAATATTTATCAAAATAAATTTTCTTTTAAAAAGTTAGATTAAATAAATGTTTATTTCAGAACACTTTTTCTATCCCCAAAAGTGTTCTTTTTGCCTTAAAAGGCAAAATTCACTTTAAAAAATTCTCTTGTACAGCTAAAAGAATTCTGTTTTCTGAGGAAAGCGTCTTAGGCTTTTCTTTGAACTGCAATTTTATTAAAAAATTGGATAAAACTTTTATAATATTTTCAATCTAAGAAAATACTTATCTTTTTTTGCAAATTTTTATTATGAATACAGACTTTCACCATCCGGCATAGACTCTCTGTGTTCCATAATTTTATTAAAATAAAGAATAAATGCGGTTGAAGCAGATATAGGACCAATAAAATCCGCAATAGCTTCAGCATAGAAAGCGCCTTCTACACCTAAGAAAATCGGAACGATAATTGTTGAAAGCATAAATACTATTTTGCGTAAAAGCGACAGTGTTACTGCAAATTTTGCCTGTCCCAGTGCTGTGAACATATCTACAATGCTATATTGTAGAGCAAGAGGAATAATAAAGATAGTGAATACTTTTATTCCCCATATAGATATATCAATATATTTTTGATTATTTGTAAATATATATACGAAGTAATGAGAAACAGTGTGTGATAATATGAACATAATACTTGTAAATATAACAGACATTATAATAATACATTTTGCACTTTTACGTACTCTGTCAATCTTTTTTGCACCATAGTTATAGCTGAGCAGTGGTTGTGTACCACCTGTAATACCAATCAGTGGCATTGAAATTAATTGAAAATAGCTTTGAACGATTGTGGCACAGGTAATATACATATCGCCAAGCTCTGCACCACCATATCGCTGTAGTACACTGTTTAGCACAATTAATATTATACTGTCAGTTGCAATTATAATAAACGGTGACAGTCCGAATGTAATAATGCGTTTTTGTATAGTTTTGGAATAATCTTTAAATGTTATACGTACTTTTGTCTTTTTACTCATTAAAAACCACATAACAAAACTTGCCGACAAAGTTTGAGACAGAACTGTTGCAATAGCCGCTCCCGCAACATTCATTTTGAATGTAAAAATTATTATAGGATCAAGAACAATATTTGTAATAGCACCTATAATAGTAGTTAGCATTGCAACAGTGGAATATCCCTGTGAAATTACATATTGATTTAATCCAAGTGCAATCAGTGAAGATATTGTGCCCAAAATACATATAGTTAAATATGTATTGGCATAAGGAAAAGTGACATCGCTTGCACCAAAAAGATAAAGCAAAGGTTTTTTGAATATAAGTAAAGATGATGTCAAAAATAGAGAAAGGATAATTATCATAATAAAGGCATTTGCCAATATTTCTTCCGCACCTTTTTTGTTTTTTTCTCCCAATCGCATAGAAAGTAGTGGAGCACCACCAACACCTATAAGGAATGCAAATGAAGAAATAAGTGTAACTATTGGTCCACAAACTCCAACACCTGCAAGAGCAATTTCGCCTATTTCGGGAATATTTCCTATATATATACGGTCAACGATACCGTAAAGAACATTTATAAATTGTGCAAACATAGAAGGAATAGCAAGTTTTAGTACGATGCTACTTATCTTTCCTTCGCCCAAGTCAGTATATTTAGCCAAAATAAATTTTTCTCCTCTTAAAAAATTTTTATTAATCTACACAAAATGATAATTTATCAAAAATATGGGTTATATCAAACTTATTATAATGAGCTTGATATAACCCTGTTGTTATTTATAATATTTTATAAATTTTTAAAAATTAGCTTATAACTTCACCATCAATATTAAACATTGGTAGTTTTTCAAGATAAATAATATCCTCTCTGTTTTGAGCATCGCCTTCTGCAAGTATTGCCATTTTACCAACAATAGTACCGCCGGCTTTTTCTACCAATACTTCAAGTGCTTTTAATGATTCGCCTGTTGAGATAACATCATCAACTATAAGTATACGTTTGCCTTTCATCATTTCGGCATCTGCTGTATCAAGATATAGTTTTTGTTCTTTTGCAGTTGTGATAGAACGAACTGTTGATTCGAAAACACCTGTCATATATAGTTTTGCACCTTTACGCGCAAGCATATATTTTGCGTCACCCTTTTGTCTTGCCATTTCGTGTGCAAGAGTAATACCTTTTGCCTCAGCAGTTATTATGTAGTCGTACTCAGGTGCTTTTTCCAAAAGAGCTTTCGCACATTTTTCAGATAGTTCAGCATCACCGAGTATAACAAACGCACCGATTGCAAGTTTATCATTTATAGGGCAAATTGGAAGTTGTCTTTCTATGCCTGCTACTGTAATTTTATATGTTTTCATTATAAAAAATCCTCCTATTTAATACATTTGATTTATATAATATTTAAAAATTATTTTATTAATACATATGATTAAAAACAGATTAAAAATCCATTTTTTATTGTAACATATATTTTAAAAAAATAAAAGCATTTTTATAAAAAAATATGCAAAATAATATAAAAAATTAAGATGATTTTGTTAAAAAATAAATTTATTATCATTCATACTGCCGTATTGCTAAATATGATAAGTTATTTTTGAATTTAATAAAATATAATACAGTTTCATAATATGACAGCTTTTGATATTTGATAGGGCTATAATTTTATTATTGAAATATATAGATGATAAAGGAAGTGAGTATATAAATGAAAATATATGCTGATGTTCTCGTTTGTATAAATTTTATAATTAATTTAATGGCGCTGAAACTCACCAAAAAATTTTTTAATAGCAGTACTTCTAATAAACGTCTTTATATATCATCGTTTATAGGGGGAATATCATCATTTATAATATTTATACCGATGCAAAATATATTTTTTGATTTATTTTTAAAATTAGTTATAAGTGTATTTATGGTAATTATAGCTTTTGATATAAAAAGAATATCTATCATCTTAAAGTATACGATTATTTTAAATGTCATAGCAATAATTTTTGCGGGAGTTACGGCAAGTTTAAATTTAATTTTACCGAATTTGTTTTTCAGTTTTGTTAATGGTGTAATATATTTTAATGTATCGCCAATTTTACTTTTTTCTTCTATATTGATTGCGTATATCATAATTATTATTTTTGATAAGATTGTAGATAATGGAAATATAAAAAACAGTAGTTATATTGCAACAGTTTACAGAGACAATAAATTTGTTACATTAAATTGCTATTTTGATACAGGAAATAAAATGACAGAGAGTTTTAGTGGTTTACCTGTTATGTTGGTAGAATACAGTAATATTTCAACATTACTGTATCATGACGAAAAAAAATGTATAAATAATGTTGGTGAGCCAACTTTCACACTGAGACCTGTTTTTTACAGAACAATAAACGGTGAGGGTATGCTGTATGCTTTTAAGCCTGACAAAATAGTTTTGAAAATAAATAATATAAATAGTGAAGTTGAAGGATATGTTGCGGTTTCTATGCAAAATGTTGATTGTAATGGCTGTAACGCCATTATTGGACACAAATTTGTGGGTGCTGTAAATACATAAAGACAATAATATATTGTATTTATTATAGAAAGGGTTATAAAAATGTTTATTTTATCACGTTTAACAAAGCTTTTGGACTATTGGTACAATAAAATTTTACAATTTGCAGTAAAATTACGTATGGGTACGGCATACTATATCAATGGAAGTGATACTTTACCGTCTCCGCTTTCAAAAGAAAAAGAGGCAGAGGCATTTGAAAAGCTGCAACAGGGAAGTATGCGGGCAAGAGAACAATTAATAGTACATAATTTAAGATTAGTGGTATATATAGCACGAAAATTTGAATCAACAGGTATATCAATAGATGATTTGATTTCGATAGGGACAATAGGATTAATAAAGGCAGTAAATACTTTTTGTCCAAATAAGAATATAAAATTGGCAACCTATGCAAGCAGATGTATAGAAAATGAAATATTGATGTATCTAAGAAAATATCAAAATCAAAGAAATGAAATATCTATTGATGAACCGTTAAATGTTGATTGGGACGGAAATGAGCTCTTGTTATCTGATATTTTGGGTACAGAGCCAGATATTGTAAATAAAGAGATAGAGAGCAGTGCCGAGAAAGATTTGGTCATTAAAGCTATACAAAATTTAAATCCACGTGAAAGACAAATAATGGAACTTCGTTTTGGTCTTAACGGTCAACCTGAAAAAACACAAAAGGAAGTGGCAGATATAATAGGCATAAGTCAAAGTTATATTTCCAGATTAGAAAAACGTATAATAAAAAATTTGCGAAAAAAACTTGATAATGTGTATTAATTTTTATTAATAGATATTTTGGATAAAACTCTTGAAACCGCAATAAAATTATATATTCAAGAGTTTTATTTTTTGTAAAATTATAATTTTTAGAAATAATTGTTTGGTTTTTATAAAAACTACTTGACAATAATTTTAAAATATTATATAATGTCAAGGTAATCGCCGGTGTGTTGGAATGGCAGACGAGGCGGACTCAAAATCCGTTGCCGCGAGGCGTGTGGGTTCAAGTCCCACCACCGGCACCAGTGGCGCACCGCCATATGTATGACATGAACTTAATTTAAGTTCATGTCTATTTTTTCACGTCATAATGAGTATAAAATCATAGTCACTATCTTCCAAAAGATTATCTAATTTTTAAATGATAATCTTTTTGTATACCAATAAAAGTTGTGAACCTCGACTTTTATGATGTGAACTTAGTATTTATTATAATATGTGTATACTTGCAGTCACTATTTTTTGAAAAATTATTTAAGTTTTGAATATTATTTTAGGTTTTTCGATATTTAGTGTATTTAAACTATCACAAAATAACAGAAGTTATAGTATTACAGCAAACAACGGATTTATAGTATGCAGAAAGTGAGAGATTTTTATTTGTGGAAATGAAAAATGAATGGAAAAATATTTGGAACAGAAAAAATGAGCTTAAAGAAATCAGCAGACTGTCGGATGAATCGCTTTTTATGAAACTAAAAGAATTGGACGGTTATGATGCAGTTAATGGTGGAATTAGTTATACTACTTTTTTAAAACAGCATCAGGATATAGTTTATAACTTGCAGGACAAAGATAATTGTTTTAATGATGAGGAGTTGAATATAAAATCTGTCTTTGAAATAGGCTGTGGAGCGGGAGCTACACTCTTTATGTTGGAGGCAGATGGATTAAAGACAGGTGGAATAGATTATTCAAAATCGCTTATAAAAACAGCTGAAAGGGTGTTGAAGTCTCAAGATCTGTCCAATAATGAAGCAGTGGAGATGGAACTGTTTCCTATATATGATGCTGTAATTTCAAATGGTGTATTTGGATATTTTACAGATGAGAAATATGCGTGGAGCGTACTGGAAAAGGCGTATGAAAAAGCAAAATATGTGATAGCGATTTTAGATATTCATGATGAAAAAAAGAAAGAGGAACATTTAAATCTGCAAAGGAAAGTGAAGCAGAATTATGATGAGCGTTATAAAAATCTTCCGATTCAGTTTTACAGTAAGGAGTTTTTCATCGCATTTGCAGAAGAAAAAAAACTACGGATAAGATTTACAGACATGAAAAATATGGAGGATTATTGGAATGCACCATACAGTTATAATGTATATATGTATAAATAATCGGTGTTAATTAAAAATCCCCAATACAAAAATTCAATTATAATTAATTTACATAATAATATTGATGTATTGAAATTGCCAAGACGTGAGCTTAGTTTAAGTTCACGTTTTTTATATATTTTTACATAATAGACTGTGTAAAATTATAGAGAAAACAATATGATATATTGAATTTTAAATATTATTATGTTAGAATAAATAA
>JAHHTR010000069.1 GCA_020024515.1 Angelakisella sp. | reverse complement strand
AGATTAATGTGTACAAAGATAATAATATAAACCTAATAACAAAATTTTAAATAGAAAATTACAAAACCAAACTTTTTTCATACGTTGAATATAAAGTTTGGTTTAATTTTTATTATTTTATTTAAAAAGTCTACATAATTAAACTAAATAAATAATAGTGATTTATTTTTTTAGTTTAATTGTACTTCTCTTAATTATAAAGTAAAATTTATAAAAATTAGAAAGGATTTTTATAGTGAACGAATCTATTATAATATTAATTGCAGTTACCGCCTTGATGTTTATCGTCATAGGCGGTCTTTCTATGCTTGCCAATTTTTATACGCTGAATGGAATTAAAAGTAAAACTGTCGGTGACGGACAGCATGGCGTCGCAAGATTTTTAAGTAAAAAAGAGATACAAAAAATTTATAAGCCTGTAAAATATGATGTTATAAACTGGCGACAGGGAAAAAACTTACCAAAAGAACAGGGACTTGTCGTCGGAATGCTTGATAAAAACAGTTCGGCGGCAGGACTTATTGATACAGGCGATGTACACTGTCTTATGATAGGCGCGGCAGGAGTTGGCAAGACAGCCTACTTTTTGTACCCAAATCTTGAATATGCCTGCGCAAGTGGTATGAGCTTTATTACAACAGACACAAAAGGTGACCTTGCCCGTAACTATGGCACAGTGGCAAAAGATTACTATGGTTATAATATTGCGGTTATAGACTTACGTAACCCAACCAAGAGTGACGGAAATAATCTTTTACAACTTGTAAATAAATATATGGATATGTATTTATATGACAATAATAATATTTCTGCAAAAGCCAAATCTGAAAAATATGCGAAAATCATAGCTAAAACAATTATTTGCGCAGGTGGTGACAATGCGTCTATGGGACAAAACGCATTCTTTTATGATTCGGCTGAAGGCTTATTATGTAGTGTAATATTACTGTTGGCGGAATTTCTGCCACCCACCGAAAAAGACGGACAAACCGTTGACAAACGTCATATTGTTTCTGTATTTAAATTGGTTCAGGAATTAACGGCTCCGGGACTTGGTAAAAACAAAACCGCCTTCCAAGAAATAATGGAAATGCTCCCAAATACGCACAAAGCCAAGTGGCTCGCAGGCGCGGCGCTTAATTCAGCCGATGCCGCAATGGCTTCCATACTGTCTACAGTACTCTCAAGACTAAACGCTTTTTTGGATTCTGAAATGGAACAAATTCTTTGTTTTCCCACAACTATTGATGCAGAAACATTTTGTAAAGAAAAATCTGCGATATTCTTAATACTTCCCGAAGAAGACAACACAAAATATTTTATGGTAAGTCTGTTCCTACAACAATTTTATCGTGAGATGCTTGCGGTAGCTGATGAACACAACGGCAAGCTACCAAACAGAGTTGTAATATATGCTGATGAAATAGGTACTATACCCAAAATAGACAGCTTTGAAATGATGCTGTCAGCAGGTAGATCAAGAGGAATATCAGTTGTACCTATAATACAATCATTTGCGCAACTTGATAAAAACTATGGTAAAGAGGGCTCGGAAATAATAGTTGATAACTGCCAGCTCACTGTTTTTGGTGGCTTTGCGCCAAATTCAGCGACAGCCGAAACCCTATCAAAAGCGTTAGGCTCCAAAACGGTTATGAGTGGCAGTATCAGTCGCGGAAAAAGCGATCCGTCACAGTCACTGCAAATGATAGAAAGACCGCTGCTGACTGCCGATGAATTAAAATCACTGGAGAAAGGCAGCTTTGTTGTTATGAAAACAGGAACCCATCCCATGCAAACAAAGTTAAAGTTGTTTTTTAATTGGGGTATAACCTTCAGCAGAATATATGAAGCCAAGCAAAATGCCAATCGTGAAGTATATTATGCTGATAAGCAGGAACTGGAAGAGAGTATACTTAAAAAATATTGCTTTAATGGGAACAAAGAAATATCAAATGGGTCTTCTTACATTCATGAATGTAAGGTAGATATGCAACATAAGTTTTCACACAACACAATAAACAAAAGCATAAAAAAAGAAATGGAGAAAATATGAGCTTTTTTGGTAATCTATACAAAGAAAGTTTGCCACCAAGAGCTAAAACATTATACATGTATTTAAAAGACAGAGCAAACAAAAACAGTGAATGCTGGCCGGCAATTAAAACTATCGCAAAAGATACGTCTATGTCTGTAAGTACAGTAAAAAGAGCCATATCTGATTTGATAAGACATGGATTTCTTACAAAAACTGAAAGTTTTAGAGAAAATGGCAGTCAAACCTCTAACAGATATTTTATAAAATAAAAATTTTCCGCCAAGGGGAAAGTCTGTCTTATCAGTGAACTCCCCACCCGTTCACTGTGAACCACCCATAAGGAAACATATGAATATTAATTAACATCAGAGAAAGAAATAATAATTGCACATTTACAATCTTTTGCTGTAAAATTAAGGCTTTATATTTGTTTTTAAAGTCACTTAAACAATAATGTTTTAATATTGACATAATAGGAGGAATCATTTATGAAAAAAGAAAGTAAAGGGTTAACAACAATTAAAAGTATGTGGCTGTTAAAAAATACAGACAGTGTAAAACTATATCATCAAACACAGTTATTACTTTCAATTTATCGTGATGTTGTGTGGCAAACTATTACATTAACAGAAGATAATGAATGTAAAATATATCATAATATAATATCAAAAACGTATTTGGGTTCATTCAAATATACTTAAAACGAATTATTGGAAAAGTTAAATATGGAATACAGTACATTTTATAAAAAAAGAGTCAATTATGCTTTTAGGAATAGCTTTATGTGGATATACAATATCAAAAATCCAAAATATATTTAATAAAAACAAAAGTATATAAATAAGTTAGGTATAAATTCCTACAGACTTTCAACAATCAAAGGTATATACTGAATAGACTGATAAATGTGCCTAAAAATTAATATCAATAATTAAACTCCACAAATTTAAGTTGTACTCCACAAATTTAAGTTGTACTCCACAAATTTAAGTTGTGGGGCTATTTTTATGCCATTTTTAAGAATACACGGTTAAAGCCGAGATAGAGATTTTTCTCTGTCTCGGCTTTTTTTTATACCCAGAAAGAGGTTTATCTATGTTAAGAGAACATTTGTTTAGATGCAGATCTCCTCCCAAAAGATTTTTGTTTCTTAAAACACAAAAATTTTTACAATTTGGAGGAAATAAAAATGTTTGATAATACAAATCCTTATACACTTAAAGAAATTGATGATGGTGAAAAGAAAATTTATATTGCAGTTTTTAAGAATGGTAATGGTGATACTGTTGAAACAGACATAGATCAAAAAGTGGCAGTTGCTTTATTCAGAACTTTTGTGAGAAAAGAGAGAAATCTGAGACGCTATGATGAACGACATATTGAATACATTGATATTACTGAAAATGAAATTCAAGAAAGACATAGCTCCGAAGAAGAAAGTATAGAAGAAACTATCTGTCAAAAAGAAGAAAAAGAAAACATTTATAAGGCTATTGATAAATTATCCAAGGTACAGCGCAGAAGATTAATTCTTTATTATTTTGAGTGCTATACACTCGATGAAATTGCGTCTATTGAAGGCTGTTCTGCAAGAGCTATCAAGTACAGTATTGATTGTGCGAAAAAAAATTTAAAAAAATTTTTAAAATAGACTTCAAAAATCGCTTCTGAAAGTGGAAGTAAGTGAAGGGGTTTTTAAAACCATCTTTTGAACCTTGAAAATTTAATATCCGATTTTATAAATACGTTAGCTTATGAACCTTGACCGGAAAAGCAACTTAGGTAGAACCGCCTTGACCACCTGCAATGGAAAATCCTTTGTAAATAAGACAAGAGTAAGGCGCGAGCGATTATATTTCTTATATTCTGACCTTAAAATAATTTATGGTGAATTATTTGCGATAACCTCATAAGCCTACAATGATACTTCTGTCCCGTCCTAAAATCGAGCGTGATAAAACCGTCGCAATAAAGGAAGGCAGGTCTGAGAGATCCTCAGATATGATTACAGTAAAATCTGCAAGACATATGTAAGGTTTAACCAACCTTAGTTTATGAAATCGCCATTCACACTTGGGGTTGTAGTGTCAAATTAAGTGTATTGAAAAATTTAATGTCAGAACCGATGGGAATTGCTTTGTGATTTCTCAATGATTTTTCAAAAAAGAAGCAGTTCCCATTATTGTGATATTAAACAAAAGGAGAATGAATATGGAATCTAAAGAAAAAACAATAAATGAGTTTACGTTTACATATCTTGTTGAGTTTGGCAGAATAGCTGTTCAAAATGGTGAGATATCAAAAGATATAGCTGAAAAAATGCTTGAACGTATTGCTTTGGAAAATAAACTGTCATCACAAATTTTTGTTGGTATTTAGTATAGCTTTAAAAAGACTTATATGATAATCTTTGTAATTAAGAAAGGGGGAACAATCAGTGAACAGCGAAAATACTCAAAGAGAAATAATAAAGATAGCCGCAAGCATTGATAAAACATCAAAATTACGGGTGGCGGCTTATGCCCGTGTAAGCAGTGATTCGGCTGATCAATTAAATTCATTTGCCACACAGGTAAACTACTATCAAAAGCTTATAGAAAACAATATAAATTGGCAAACGGTAGAAGTATATGCAGATGAAGGTATATCAGGAGTATCATTCAACAAACGCAGTGACTTTCAAAGAATGATAGAGGATTGCAAAAAAGGAAAAATAGACCGAATAATAACAAAGTCTATCAGCAGATTTGCAAGAAATACGATGGATACTTTGCAAGTAATCAGAGAACTGAAAACCATAGGAGTTACAGTATATTTTGAAAAAGAAAGTATTGATACCGGAATACTGACAAGTGAAAACCTACTTACGCTTTATTCTCTCTTCGCTCAAGAAGAATCTATGACAATATCCCAAAACTGTAAAAAAGGCGCAAGGATGCGTATGGCTAAGGGAACTTACATATCGTCAAGCGTACCTTACGGATATAGACTTATAGATAAAAAATTGGTGATACAAGAAGATGAAGCAAAAATCGTTCAAAGAATTTTTTCAGAATATCTTAGTGGCAAAGGCACAATAGTCATTGCACAGGATTTAAACAGAGAAAATATAGGATTAAGTAAAGGAAAATCTTGTTGGAGAGCAGGAGCAATTTCACGGATATTAAAAAACGAAAGATATATAGGTGATATGCTATTACAAAAAAAATATAGTGAAGATGTCTTACCGTATCGTGCTTACAGAAATAAAGGAGAGCTTCCACAGTATTATGTTAAAAATACCCATGAACCTATAATTGAAAAAATACAATTTGAAACAGCAGGTATTTTAATAAGAGAAAGAGCTAAAAGTATAAACACAAACTATAAAGAATATCCACTGAATAAAAAATAAAATGTAAAAATTGCAATACAACATTCAGACGAAAAGTTGTTAACAATAAAACTTATTGGGTATGTAGACAGCACGACAACAATAAAAAGGATTGTAATAGTTGTAGAATAAGAGAAGAATCAATATACAAAGCATTTATAAGAATGTATAATAAACTTGCAGATAACTATCAAAAGATATTAATACCTATGCTATCGCAACTTGAAAAACTGCAAGATATAAAAGCAAAAAACAATCTCGAAATATCAAATATCAATAAACAAATAGCTGAACTGTCAGAGCAGAATCAAGTTATCAACGGACTGCAATCCAAAGGTATACTCGATTCTGCTCTGTTCATATCTCAAACCGATGAAATCAATAAAAAGATTGCCAATCTAAAAAAGGCTAAAAATCAAATACTGCAAAATGATAATCAAGATGATATGATTTACAGCACAAAGGATTTAATTAATATACTTGAAAATGAACCGGTATCAATAAATGAATTCGATGAGAGATTATTTGATGAATTGGTTGAAAAAATATTGGCTTATGACAATAAGACGATAGACTTTGAACTGATAAACGGACTTATACTGACAGAAAGGTTGTAAAAAATGGCTCAAAACAGAATAATACCGTACGGATATATGATAACAAACGGAAAACTGCAAATCAACCAACAGGAAAAGGAAATTGTTATCGAAATCTTTAAAAAATATGCAAATGGGGAATCATACAGTTTAATTGCTGAATGGTTGACAAAATCAAAAATTGTATATATTGGGAACAAAACAGATTGGAATAAAAATATTATTGCAAGAATACTTCAAAATAAAAATTATATCGGTAACGAAAAATATCCAAGTATATTATCAAAAGAACTGTATGCTGATGTAAAAACAAATGCAAAAACTTATACGCACACTGAAAGTCAAGACATCAAAAATATAAAACCGTTACTTGTATGCTCCAAATGTGGAGCAATGTTAAAACGCAGATTAAAATCATCGGGTGAAGAACGTTGGTACTGTCCCAATGATGTAGAGCATATAAGCACAAAGCTAAATGATGAAATACTTTTAAGCTCGATATTTGAACTGCAAAAGAACATAATAGTTGAAAATATTGTAACTGAGCGACAAGAAAAAGATTTTAACAGTGGAAGTACAATAAAACTTAAAAATCAAATAGATATATCAATGGCGTCAGAAGAAATAGATGCAGAAAAAATCAAAGAGGATATTATAAAGCTTGCAACGGAAAAATACAATAATCTCATAAACTTTATTGAATATGAAACATCTCTTAAATATAAACTTTCAAATATAAGTAAAGAAAACCTTGAAAGTACAAAAATAAAAGAAGCTGTAAATAAAATTATTGTAACCGAAAATAAAGCAATCAAATTAATTATGAAGAACGGTCAGCAAATAACAATACAGAAAGGTGAGATTTGAATGCAGGAAAATGAAGTTATCTATATCCCCGCAAATGATAACTTAACTTTGAGAAAGAGAAACAACAGACAACTCAGAGTAGCCTCATACAGTCGTGTTTCAACAGACGCGGAAGAACAGCTGACAAGCTTCCATTCACAAAAAAGCTATTATACTGACCTTATAATGAGAACACCTGAATGGACACTTGCGGGAACATACGCTGATGAGGGTATATCGGGAGCATCAGCAGAAAAACGTCCAAGCTTTATGAACATGATAAGACAGTGTAAAAAAGGGAAAATAGATTTAATAATTACAAAATCAATCAGCAGATTTGCGAGAAATACAATAGACAGTATCAAATATGTAAGGCTTCTTAAAGGTATGGGAATAGGCGTTATATTTGAAAAGGAGGGTATAAATACGCTTGAAGAAAACAGTGAAGTGGTATTAACCATACTGTCAAGTCTCGCTCAGGAAGAACTTAACTCACTGTCCCTAAATGTTAAAATGGGCAAAAGAATGGCTATGAAGGACGGTAAAACCAACTTTGTAAAAATGTATGCATATCAAAAGGGAGATGATGGCAAGCCTGAGATAATACCTGAAGAAGCTGATATTATAAAGACCATATACAAGCTATATTTGGATGGAGCAAGTATTAAAAAAATAGCTGACTATTTAAATGAAAATAAAATTAAATCTCACGGTAAGGATGGCGCATGGAAAGTCAGTACAATATCTTCAATACTGAAAAATGAACGTTATTGCGGAGATGTTCTGCTCCAAAAAACCTATGTAACAGATCCAATAAGTAAAAAAGTAAAAAGAAATAACGGTGAGTTACCCAAATACTTAATAAAAAATAATCATCCTGGCATAATCAGTAGAGATATATTTAATAAAGCTCAAGAAGAAAGGGCAAAACGATTGGGCAAGCAGAAAGTATCCAAGCTGACAAAAACAGAACAGGGAAAATATTGCGGACTGTATGCTTTAAGTGAAATTCTTATATGCGGAGAATGTCTATCACCATACAGACGTGTGGTTTGGCACAGAAGAAATGGTGAAAAGACACCTGTTTGGCGATGTATCAACCGTATTGAAAACGGAACAAAATACTGCAAAGAATCAGCAACCATAGATGAGGAAAGTCTACATACAGCGATTATGGAATCAATAAATCATCTTCGTGGCAACAAACAGGAAATGATACCGATATTTCTACAAGAGCTGAAAAAAGAAATATCAGAAAACTCAAAAAACAGTTTCAATATTGATGATATGGAAAAACAACTGACAGAGCTGAAAGAAAACATTATGACACTTGTAAAAGAAAGTATAGCAAACAATACCGTCAGCGCCAATGAATCCAAACTTAAAGCTATGAATGATGAAGTGAAAGAGTTAAACGATAATATTATGCTATACAAAAAAAGAAATACAAACAATAATGATAAGTTCATTCATCTTGAACAGCTGCTAAAGCATGAAAGCTCTACAGAAAATAAATATGATGATAATTTAGTAAGAGAACTCATAGACACCATAAAAATTATCGGAGATAACAAATTACAGATAATATTCAAATGTGGTATTACTTATGAACAGGAAATATCAATAAAAATCAACAGACTTAATAAAAACAAATAAAATTTATAATAATATCAAATTAATGTTACAGCGAGATAAAAATCGCTGTTTCGTTTTGAATACAACAGGAGGAGAAAAATAATTAAAGCTATTGAAGAAAAAAGATTTGAAAATCTTTCAAAAAATCAAGAGAGCTTTCAAGCGATTTGTGACGAGAACAACAATGCATAGAGTAAATATGCCAACTAATAAAAAAAAGCGTTTGTGTGGAATTTGTGACAGCGTGTGAGCAAGGTAACAATATTAATATTCAGCAAAAAAGTAGTAAAAATTTTTCAAAGCTTTGTATTATATAAAAACTATTATTTTATATAATAATGAACAATAAAGTCATTTATATTTTTTATTGGATATTTACATTTGCAAGTATTTATGTTAATATATATCCATAATAATAAAAGTTATTGTATTGGTGTAAAATTTAGTGTGGGTTCGAATCCACTACATAAAAATCCAATGATAATATTTTTGTACAGTAATAACAGTGGCGAACCGCCACACGTGGGACGTGAGCAAAGTTTTGTTTACGTCTTATTTTATTTTGATATCATAAAAAGTGGTAATAACAGTTATTATCTTACGAAAAATATCTAAACGTTAAATGAAAATTATATTATAATAAATTACTATTTCAATACTTGTATTAAGCGTCGATTTTTTTTTTATTTAACTACATATTAAATGCGATAATATAATAATATTATTGCAAATTAAATTTATAAATGTTAGAAAGTTGATGTCTTATTTATAATTGTTTTTGCACATTTTCAAGGTATTTAACAGAATTTGTTAATTGAGAGATGTCTTTAAAATTGTGATTATATAGTTCAACTACCGCATTACCTTTATAATTAATTTTTTGTAATTTTTTGAATAATTTATAAAAGTCAAAATCACCTTCACCTATTGGCATACAATCCATTTTTTCATTGTTATTTATACTATCGCTTAGATGTAGATGTACGATATTTTCTCCCATAGCATCTATAAATTTTTCATAATCAATATAACTACGTCGTGTTTGTTTTAAATCTAACACAAAATTAATGTCAGGTAATATTTTTTTTATTTCCTCCAAAAAAACAGGTGATGAACTTTTGCATCTGTCAACACATTCTTGTGCAAGTTTTATTCCATTGTTTTTAGCAAGATTATGAAGGATATTATATTTTTCAACATATTGTTCGGCAGTTATATTATATTGTTTTACCGCACCATGAAATACACAAATATCCGCACCAAGTTTTGCTGTAAAATCAAAGATTTTTTTGTAGAGTTCTATGCCTTCCTCTGTGCGACGTGGATAGTCACCGAAAATAAATTGTGTTTCAAGCATTGATGTAAAAGGGTGTATGGATAAAATTTCTGTATTATTTTTATTTTTGATTTCTTTTAGAGTCTCTAAAAAAAGTTTATCAAATTCTGAAAATGAGTTTATAAAAAGTTCTGTATATTTACAATTACAGTCATTGATTTTTTGGAATGCAAGTTCAGTTTGCAGTGGATAAAAACAAGCGGTTGAAATACCAATTTTCATTTTACAGGATAACCTCCATATAATTTATTGCTTATAAAAAAGGCTTTTTTCTATTAGTAAAATACTTAAAGAAAAAGCCTTTATAATTTATTTGATTATTATTTAGTTTCGTCTTTTTTTGGTTTTATGTTTGTGGTAAGCCAAATATCTGCCATTTCAAAAGCATCTGCAAGGGAAGTTTTTTCACCTTTTTTTATAATTGCTTCCAGCGGGGTTTTTGTTTTATCAGTAGATAAAAGATGTACAACTATTTTTGTTGCTATATTAACATCATCAACTTTTTGGGTATTGATTATTTGTATAAGTGTCACAAATGGTTCATAAGGGAAACCATAATAGATAGTGTCTCCGCTTTTTACAAACGGTCTACCTTTATATGTTTGCCATTTTTTTGTTTTTTCCATCTTAATTATCCTCCTAATATTTAATAAAAAGGACATATGTCCCATAGAATTTACAATTTTACTTATTATAAAAAGTTAGATATAAAATAAAAAAGACGACCGACAAAAGACCGTCTTTTTATGCTTATCATAAAAACACATTATTAATGTAATGCCTATAAAAACATATAATACCATAACCTGCAAATAAACATCAATTAAATTAGTTTTTATTTATATAATTTTTAACAAGTATTTGTAAAAGTTCATCTCTGTCTATATGTCTTATAAGACTGCGTGCATTATTATGTGTAGTAATATATGTTGGATCTTCAGATAAAATATAACCTACAATTTGGTTGATAGGGTCATATCCTTTTTGTTTAAGTGCATCATATACTACTAAGAGTGTTTCTTGTACCTCTTTTTCCTTATCACCGGCTATAGAAAAAGATATGGTAGGTTCATTAATTGCCATATATAAACACCTCCAAAAGCAACGTTAAATTAAATCTCTTTATTATTGTATACTATTTTCAGGTAAATTACAATACCTTTTTTGTATAAATTGTAAATATTATAATAATATTTATTTTGTCTTGGTTGATGAATGATTACTGATATTATAT
>JAHHTR010000068.1 GCA_020024515.1 Angelakisella sp. | reverse complement strand
AATCTAGTGTATTATACATTACTCCCGCCAGTGGCAAACAGCCACAATTGGACGTGAACAAGCTTTGTTCACGTCTTTCTTTGTTTGTAAATTTTATAAAGTTAAAAAATTGTAACCACATTCTTGATAATTTCTTTAATTTTTAAAATCATACTATAAATTTTTGTATTATCTTTTATAGAATAACATCATTTGCTTGTTATTTTATAAGTTATAGAGAGAATAGATTAATAATAACCATCATTTTTACTATACAATAAAAATGGTGGTTATTACTTATGAAAGTAGTGATTGCTATTTATATATTGTTATTATAAGATATTTTTTCTGATTTAGGATTAGGTAGGTTGCTCATACTATGCAAACTGACACCAAGTGTAGAAAGATTATGTAGTGTTGCAGATGTTGCAGGTGAAATAATTCCGGTTACACCAAGTGCAATCAAAGTTCCGTTAAAGCCTAACACAAAACCATAATTTGTTTTAATACGTCGCATCAAAGCCAAAGAAATTTCTTTTATTCTGACAAGCTCCCATAAATTTTCAGCAGCAATAGTAATATCGGCAATTTCCTGTGCAATGGCTGCTCCGTCATTTATGGCAATACCAACATCTGCTTCTGACAAAGCGAGAGAATCATTAATACCGTCACCAACCATAATTACAGTATGTCCATTTTTTCTAAGTTCAGCTATGTATTTAGCTTTATCCTCGGGGAGAACTTCCGCACGAAAATAGTCTACACCAACTTGTTTTGCTATTGCTGCAGCTGTACGGTAACTGTCACCGGTAAGCATAACAGTTTTTTCAAATCCAAGTTTACGTAGTGCAGAAAGAACAGTATGTGCCTCTTGACGTAATGGATCTGAAATGCAAATAACGGCATTGAGTTTACCTGCAACAGCAAGATATAAATGTGAATATTCAGAAGGTAAAGAATCGAAACGTTCCTGTTCACCTTCCGGAATTACACAACCTTCATCTTCAAAAACAAAGTGGGCGCTACCTATCAAAACCCGTTCATTATTAACCATACTTGCTATACCATGTGCAACTATATATTCTATTTTGGAATGTACTTCTTCATGAGAAAGTCCACGATTTTTGGCTTCTTCTACAACTGCATTTGCCATAGAATGTGGAAAATGTTCTTCCAAACACGCTGCTAAACGTAACATTTCATTTTCGTTTTGATTGTTAAATGGAATAATACACTCTACTTTTGGACAAGCATAGGTAAGAGTACCTGTTTTATCAAAAACAATAGTGTCTGCTTTTGATATTATTTCAAGAAATCTACCACCCTTTACTGTGATGTGCTCTTTTCCTGCTTCACGCATAGCGGATAGGACAGTAAGTGGCATAGCAAGTTTTAATGCGCAAGAAAAATCAACCATAAGCACCGATAATGCTCTTGTCAAATTCCTTGTAAAAATGTAACTCAATAAACTTCCGGCAAAAGTATAAGGTACTAATTTGTCAGCAAGATTTGTGGCTTTATTTTCAGCGGCACATTTCATTTGTTCGGATTGTTCAATCATTTTTACTATTTGCTCATATCTACTTTGCCCTGAAATCTGTTTAACTTCTAAAATACATTCTCCTTCCTCTACTATTGTTCCGGCATATACTGTGCTGTTTTTATGTTTTGGAATAGGTACGGATTCACCTGTAAGTGATGCCTGATTTACCATAACTTCACCATGAACAATCTCTCCATCTATCGGAATAATTCCACCTACACGAACAATAATTCTATCACCTACCTGTATTTGTGAAATAGGTGTAAGTATTTCTCCGCTAGGTGTATCCAACCATACTCTGTCTACATTGAGAGACATACATTGAGCCAAGTCTTCAACTGATTTTTTTCTTGTCCATTCTTCCAAAAGTTCACCTATTTGCAATAGGAACATTACAGTACCTGCTGTTGAAAAATCTTTTGTTGCTATTGAAATTCCGATAGATATGGAATCAAGTAATTCTACTTTCATTTTTCCTTTGATTAAGCAACGTATACCTTTAAAAACAAACGGAACAGCGGTATATATAATTTTAGCAATTCTCAAAGGTTTGGGTAAAAATAAAGTGCATGCTATTTTAGATACAATTTTAGCAACCAATTTTTCTTCAAATTCTCTGTTAAGCTGTCTTGTGCTGTGAGTTGGCAAAGTAATGTTTTGTTTTGCGATGTCCCAAGAAAAATTTTTTATACTGTTTAAAACTTGTTGTCTGTTTCCTTTGTAGTATAAAATTATACATTGTGTGCGTTCGTGTACAGTTACATGACGAACCCAATGTTGTTTTTGAAACCATATTTCAAGCATATCAGCTTGTTGAAGAGTCAGTTTTTTTTGATTTAAACGTAGTCTTATTCTTCCGCTACTTTCGTGCAAAATAACTGCATTCATATTAAATTTCCTCCATTAAAAATTAAAAAAGGAGTCATAGATGACTCCTCCTACTTGCATAATATTGTTAGGCTTCTGTGCAAGCCTCTCCACAGCATTCTTTACAATCTTCTTCACAATCACAAATTTGAGCTTCAGCTTTTTCAAGTTCGTCTTTGGCTGCACGCTCCTCATTCAAATCTTTTGCAGATGCCAATATATCACCTGCATTTTCTTGTACAGATACTACTGTTTCCATAACTGAATCTTTCATGCGCAAGCCGGCAGCTGTAACATGTGTATAAACTTTTTTGGCATCTTTACTTGTAAGAAGTTTGAAGCCAAGAGAACCAAAAAGTACGCCACCAACAAAGCAAGCTAATTTTGTGTAACTACGCATAATATATTCCCTCTTTCTATTATTTGTGTTTGTAACCGGTTATCATAACCATAAACATACTGATTACGGCACACCAAGCCCAAAAACGGTGTTGTTTCATCAAAAAGCCTCCTAATTAATGAAATATGAAAAGTGATGTTAATAAGTATTAACCTATATTTCGACATTCTTTCACATACAATTATATGTGAAAGAAATATAATTGTCAATATATTATTAATACTTATTATTTTATGTTATGGTTTTGATTTTATGAAGATATACCATAAACAAAAAAACCATACTTCATATTATTACAAGAAGTATGGTTTTCAAGAGTGAAATTTTTAGCCTTTGATAGTTTTAAGAGCATCTACATCAGCACCTGCTTGTTTTAGGCAGTCTGCAACGCCATTGATTACAGCGTTTGATGTAAGTGTAGCGCCTGATACTGTATCAATACCAAGACCTTGAATTTCTTTAATCTTTTTTGTGAAGTCTTCAACAACAGGGCCTCCTATTTCAGGTGTTTCTGTATGTTCAATTTTGATGTCTGTAATTTCTTTTTCTGAAACAGTAACAGTTACTGTCATTTCAGCCATACCTGTTGCTTTTGCAGTGTATGTGCCTGCTTTGTATGATGTGCCTGTTTCTTCTTTACCGCCACATGCAACCATTGATACAGCAAGTGCACAAACAATAGCTACTGCTGAAACTTTTCTGAATATATTTTTCATATTCTTTTCTCCAATCATTTTTATAAGTTATTGCATACTGTAATACAATTTTAAATAATTACGTTAAAATTATAATAAATATGTTATATGAAATCAATGGACATTTCGTAATAAATATCGACAAAATTAGATATATATTTGTTTATTACAACTAATACAGATTAAATTTTACTATAATATATTTATATTATTTTCATTTTAATATTTTGTTGTATCGAAATAGATAAGTTTTTTAAAGAAATCGATAAGACAAAATTTTATCAAAGTGTTATCATAGTCTTACTTTATTAAGGGAGGGTTATATATGAAGAAAATTTTTAGTATAGTATTAGCTTGTTCACTAATACTGACATCACTTGTAGGCTGCTCAAATGAAAAACCTACAACAACAGAGTCAAACATATCTTCATCACAAACAACAAATGAAACAACACAAAAGAAAGAAACAAAATATGATAAAAATGTTGATTTCTTAGTTATCGGTGCAGGTGGTGCCGGATTGGCAGCCGCTATTGAGGCAAGCGATAATGGTGTAAAAGATGTACTTATTCTTGAAAAACTAAGTACAATCGGTGGTACAACATTTATATCACAAGGTATGATTGCAGGGTATCAATCAAAGGTACAAAAAGCAGAACCTTCAGTTGAAACAAACTTTGAAGAAATGTATAACAATCTTATGAAAAACGCAACTTATCGTCTTGATAAAAACTTGGCGAAAGTTACAGTAGAACGCAGTGGTCAAACTATTGACTGGTTGGTTGACCGTTTGGCAGTTCCATTCAAAACAGATGTAATAGTTGGATATGGTCCACTTGAAATGATGCACGTTGTAGATGGTGGCGGACAAGGTATGTTAAAACCTTTCCAAACTGCACTTGATAAAGCAGGAATAGAAGTGATGACAGAAACAACAGCAACAGAAATTTTGACAGACGAAACAGGAAAAGCAGTTGCTGTAAAATGCAAAACAAAAGACGGTGAAATGACAATCGGTGCAAAAGCTATAATGATTGCCACAGGTGGTTACTCAAATAACCCTGAATTGACAGTTCGTCTAGATCCTGAATTTAATGGTACTTACGGTATCGGTTTTGGTTCTTGCACAGGTGACGGTTTAGTTATGGCAAACAACATTGGTGCGGCTATTACACATACAAGTCACTTGATGGCAGTACTTAAAGACTATGAAATAATGTCTAAACATAACGGTACATCAGCAAGTGCGGCTATTTCAGGTTTTATTAACAAACTTCCAAACCTTATTCTTGTTGGTGCAGATGGTAAACGTTTTGTAAATGAACGTGCACAAGGATATATGTCACAAGACCTTAACCGCCCTATATTTGACCAAATGCATAAAGATGGTTTGGGATATGTATGGGCAATTTCAGACGAAGCTGCAATTAATGAACACAAAGTAAAAAGAGCTTCTGATATGGAATTTATAAAAGCAAACACAGTGGAAGAATTGGCTCAACTGATAGGTGTTGAGGTTGAAGGACTAAAAACAACTATTGATAATTATAATAAATCAGTAGGTGCAAAATTTGATCCTGAATTCAAACGTACAGCAGAAGAAGGCTTGACAGCACTTAAAGCTCCTTATGTTGCAGTATCTGTTGTTCCTTGTGAAATTATTACATACGGCGGTGTTGCCCGTAACGATTGGGCAGAAGTAATTCGTGCAGATGGTTCTGCAATAGAAGGACTATATGTAGCAGGTGAAGCAGCAGCAAACTCCGCATATATGGGCTTTACAATTTCAAACGCATTTACATGGGGACGTATTGCAGGTCAAAGTGCAGCTGATTATATCCTAGGTAATGAGAAAAAACCATCACCGGTTGGCAAAACAGAGCAAGCTCCACAAAAAGCGACACGTTTTGATATGTCAACTAAATTAAAAGATGGTGAATATACAGCAAAAGTAAAAGGTCAAGACGGTGACCTTACTGTAAAAACAATAATCGCAGAAGGCAAAATATCAGAAGTTCTCCTTTTAGAGCAACATGAAACAGAAGCAGTTGCAAAAAATGCTTTGGAAAGTATTCCCCAAAATATTGTTTCGTCAAACTCTGTTGATATAGATACAGTTACAGGTGCAACACTTACAAGTAATCGTATTATGGACGCAGTTGCTAATTGTTTGACGCAAGCCGCAGCATAATATAAAAATAATCAATAATAAAATCACTCTTATAGATAACGGATAAGTTATCGAATAAGGGTGATTTTTTGTTACAGCATATTTTGTTTTCGGAATTCACGTGGGCTGCAATTTACGTTTTCTTTAAATACTCTTGAAAAATGCGAAAGAGTGGGATATCCAACTTCTTCCGAAATTTCTTCTATTGTGAATAAATCGGTAAGTAGCAGTGATTTTGCACGCCATATACGCATTCTTGTTACATATTTACTTGGTGATTCATTCAGTACACTCATAAATGATTTGTATAAATAATTATTTGAAACATTGAAGTGTTTGCTTAGCGTTTTAACTGAGCAATCCCCTTTTAAATTATGGCTGATATAGGAAATACATTTATCAACAAACATTTCTGAGGTGTTTTGTGTGTAATATGTGGTTTGGCTCTCGTGTGTATTGTTTTTTTGATTGCGAAGCACTTCTATGCACATTAGTTTTATCAAAGCATTTATATTACTTACATAGCCTTGTTTTCTGTCTTTTACTTCTTCATTAATCAGTTTGAACAAAGTTAAAATCCTTTCCGAATTTTCGATAGTGGTAACAGGATATTTAAAATACTTCAAAAAAGGTTTCAGCTGCAAAACGGGGTCTACATCAAAGTGTATAAAATAATATTCTGTCTTTATATTTTCATCATTTACGGAAGTATATAGCTGCATAGGTTCAAGTACCATAAGGTCATTTGTTTTGCAGTAATATTCTGTACCCATAATATTTGTTTTACCTTCACCACGTGTATAAAATATAAATTCTACGTCATTAATCGTGTAGTTTGCAAGATTTACTTTATTATTTCGCCATATACCTACACTGTTTACATGAAATGACAGTTGTTCTAAAAAATTACTTAGATTATCTCTTTCAAGTTTTTCACTTTTATCATTAGAGTTAAAATACTTCGCCATATATCTCCTTATATATAATTGTATATTTATTGATATAGTTTGTTTAATAACAAAATAATTATATTATACTTTTATTTATAAGTAAATAAATTGATATTATATAAATGGAAAATACAGTGGATTTTATTTGTATATTTTAATTATTATGAAGTAAAGGTTCAATTTGATTTTTCCATACCCATTCACTGTTAAATCTTGTTCGTGTAATAGTTTTTGCTTTAATAGGATTGCATTCTTGCATAAGTTGTATAATTTTTGAGGCATTTTCGAGTGTATAGGCAGTTTCGTTTGGATTATATGTTTGCTTTGTATTAAAACCATAGTTTCTTGCGTCCCATTCCATAAAATATGCACCGAGCATTTTGCCTACTTCCTCCAAAGCCGGAACAGATTTATTTACTACAATAAAGTTTCCCCTGCTTGCTGCCTCCGCAACGGTTAAGCCGAAGGTTTCGGAAAATGACGGGCATATATACAGGTTTGAAAGTGTGAATAAATCAAGTACAGCATATCGCGGAAAACCGTCTTTGTAACCATATTCACTTGTAAAAATGATATCACTTTTATTCAGTCCGTAGGTTGTACCTACTAGGTTAATGGCTTCTTTATAGTCTTTGCTGGGAGTATCCATACAAGGAAAATCACAAAATATTACTTTTACGCTTTTTTCGGAAACAATTTTTATTGCACCTGCGAGAGACACCACTTTTTCAAATTTTTTGCCTGTTGACAGTCTTGCCGGATAAATAATTAATATTTCGGGTGTTAATAAATCTATTTTTTTGTGTAATTCTTGTACTGCATCACATAGCGACTCAATAAGCGGAACGGTATTATAAACTGTGTGACAAATACCTTCTGCTATATTATATTGTTTTGCGAGTGCAGTAAGTCCCGAATGCGATGGATAGGCAAAAACAGTATTTCCCATACCTATATATCGTCCCTCTAAATCTTTTGTGGGATTCATTGGTCTATTAGCGGGAAAAGAATGAGTAAAAGCAATAAATTTTAATTTAGGCAAATTTTTCTGAGCTTTCCTTATGGCAATATTATATACATAGTTCCACCCTTGATATAAAATATCGTGTAACATACAAATATCCACATCTTTTAATACTTTTTCAAATTGCTTTGCAAAAAAATCAGCCTCTTTATAAAAGCTATTGTGTAGTTTCTCCTTTGGATTTGAATAATCGTATAATTTGATGTTTTTTCCATCAATGGCTGTATTGATTTTACACCATTCTATCCGTTCATCTTTATATATTCCCCATTTTTCGTTGTCATTTAATGTGTCGGTCACAATAAGTTTTACTTTGTGATTATTATTCAGTATCATCTTAATGTGTTCTGCAACCACATTAACCAGTGAGTATGTTGTGGAAAGTCCGTTAAACATTGTCAGTAAAGCAATTTTCATATTATCCTCCTAATTCTGTTATATATTAAAATCTATTTATATTATGCAAAAATTATGCAATTTGTAACGGGATAATATAGTAAACATATTATATTGTGAGGATATAAGAACTCAATTTTATATTAAGGAGTGGGTTATATATGGGAATGCCGATTATTAGGTCCGGTAATTCTAATCGTCCGCAAGCCATAACAGATATTATAACTTCTGTTGCATTGGAGCAAACAGCACTTTCGTATATTTTGAATGGAGAGGGAGAAAAAATACAAAAAGCGGTTGCAAATGCTACAACTTTACAAGAAATGCTTGATGTAAATAAATCAGTGGAAGATATGGTAAACAGTATTACAAAACTTGAAATGGTACTACAATCAAAATTAGAATTGTTTGGTGATTGTCTGTGTCCTAACCATTCAAATTCAACAACAAGTACAAGCTCAACAACAAGCACCACTACTACCACAACAACTACTACCACAACTACAACATCAACTACAAGCACTACTACCACCACAACAAGAGAATGTATGCAAGTAGAAGATATACAAATTGAAAAAAACTTTACAATGCCTATAATAAATGTAATAAAAGAGAGCGATACAAGATTTCAAATTCAAAACAATATGAGTTCACAAGCTACACTTACTTTTACAGTTGTGCCTACACCGTCAGATGAACAGGTAGTATTTACTTCTGTACCTAACGGAGTAACAACTTCGGGCAATACCTTTACAATAAATTTTGGTCTAAGCTTTGCGGGAACAATAGTATTTAAAGTAGGACGTGGTCCTTGTAAAGTAAATGTTGTAGTTAAATATAATACAGCTATGTAATTATAATACAGAAAAAAGTAGGTCTATGGATATTTACCATACACCTACTTTTGGTTTATACAGAAAAAATTTATTATATTTTTTTAAAAACAGAAGCAGGTTGTTTACAAATAGGGCAAACAAAATCCTCAGGTAGAGTATCTGATTTATGTATATATCCGCACACGGAACATCTGAATCCCATAGTATTTTCTTCATTTTTTTCTTCATTGAAACTTGATGCTTTCGGAGGTGTGCCTCCTTTTTTTACTTTGTGGTAATAAGCGTATGTCATCGGTTCATCATCAGAAAGTATCTGAGCATTTGTAACATCTCCTACAAATAAATAGTGTGTGCCTACGTCCAGTTTAGAAAATACTTTACAAGTAAATCTTGCTGCTGTTTTTTCGGTAATGTATTTAATTCCGTTTTCATCGGTTTCATATTTAAAACCTTCAAATTTATTTACATCTTTACTTGTCTGAAAACCAAATTTGCCTATTAAATCCATATCAGCGTCTTGTGTAAATGCAACTACTGTAAATAATCCGCTTTTTTCTATCAAACTTGTGGTATAGTTTTCCTTATTAATTGCAATCATAAGTCTTTTTGGCTCAGCTGTAACTTGTATAGCTGTGTTTATTACACACCCTGCATCTTGTTCACCATATTTTGTTGAAACAATATAAAGTCCGTAGTTCATTTTAAAAAATGCCTTATTATCCATAATAATACTCCTTTTTCGGTAATAGTTATTATTATTAATATATCATAAAATTATAATAACTACAATAGTTTTTATATAAAATTCACTTATAATAAATATATAAAAGTAATAATAAGAAAACTTTTAAAAAATTATTTTTTAATAACAATCCCAGTTATATAAAACTTTGCTGAAATCACTGTTTTCCAAATCTTTTTGTGAGATAAAGAAATTACATACACCACAGTCACCCCATAGTACATAATCTTTACCGTTATCGCCCATTTCCGAGTCTATTTGCAATAGTACTGTATCGTATTTTTGATATTCTTCATTATATCTACGTGGGTCATCTTGAGTAAAAAACGGGTAACCAAACATATTGTGTCCTATTGTATCAATTTCATCAAACAAATAATCGTGTTCTTTTTTTGTCAAAAAATCATAATATGTTTTACATTTGTAATCTCCGTATATATCTTGCACAATGGATTTAAATATATCTTCAAATTCATAGCTGCTTGGAGACATATATGATATTTTATCTTTTATATCAACTGCGACTTCTTGGCATATTGGTGTATACTCGTTTTCGTCAGTATCACTTGCTGCATCACTTACACCCAGTGCTAGTACTTGTTCGGCTGTTACTGTTATATCAATATTTTTATGGTATACCACGCGAAAAGTATTTTGCACATCCGGTGTATCAAAATCCATACCATATACATCATTGAGAGCAATAAAAAATTGTAACATACCAGTCTGTGGCAATGGTGCTTTAACATTTGACTTATCAAAATTTATTTGTGCAAGTAAAATCATTTTTTCACCGTTATTGCTTGTGGGATAGGTTTTGCTCATATCCCAATAAGGTAATCCGCCAAATTTGCTGTCAAAAATCGTAGGAGTACGTTTAGGGTTTATTATTAATTCATAGGCATATTTTTGGGTTCGTTTTTTTATTTTCTCAACAATTTTTTCAATTCTTTCGGTAGGTGGAATAGGTATTTTTTTCATTTTAAGCCTTCTTTATATATTGTTTTTTAATAATTACAAGTCTAACGTAAAATAATTTTTATAGTAGGATATAAAATCCGCTGTAATATCTTTTCTTGCCTTTATATCGTTATCTTCAATACCACCGTTTTTTAAGCTTTCTATCCACTCATAATCTATCATACAGCCAACGTCCATATTTATACCGTATTTTGCTTTTTCAAGTAACGGAACATCTGCTATATCCCCTATGCAATAGAGATAACCGCATAAAAGTCTGAGATATTCAGAACTTCCGTTCTGAATATCATCAATTTCATTTTCAATTAAATTTATGATTTCAGTTTTTTGGATATTTCCAAAATCAAAGCCATATTTTTGATTAATGCTTCAGATTTTTCTTCATTTGTCATAAAAATACACCTTTATTTACAAATTTTTTATTTATTATATCATATACAACGCTTTTTTACAATATAAATTAGTTTGGAAAATTTATAAAAAAGTATATTTGTATTTTAATAGTTATTGCAGTGACATAATTATTGTTAAAATTTTTTTGACATTGTAATTTTTTTATGTTATCGTTATTAAGTTATT
>JAHHTR010000067.1 GCA_020024515.1 Angelakisella sp. | reverse complement strand
TAATTCAGGTAAATTTTTAAATTTAAAAATACCTGTTGCACTTAAAAGTCTAATTGTAGTATCAGAATATTCTTTAATACTGTCAATCCATTTTGAATTAATAAAAGCAATATAGAAATCTGAAACAAAATTTTTGGATTTAAACAAAATGTGTTCTTTATTTTTGGCGATAAAGGTTGTGATATCATATCTATTACCTTTTTTCCCGATATTAAATATTGGATTGCCATAACCGAAAGCCTTACATAAACTGAAATTATCGTTTTCATCTTCAAAACAATTTAACAAATCAATATAATTTTCATTACTGTTATCATCTCTAAATTTCTTTAATGTTACAAAAAAATTATAATATATTGGTGTTGCAAATTCTTTGCTTTTACGATTTTTAAAATACTTTTCAAATAAAAATAAATCCATATCTTCATTTTCAGACAATTCTAATGGCACATCTACATCTTTATTTTGAATAGCCTCTTGTATTTTTTTGATATTAATTTGATTTTCCATAACCAACTGCTTAATCTCCATTTTACTGTTTGGACTTAATCCTTGAATTATTATTTGAAAAGTATATTTATCAATTCTTTGGTTACTTAACAGTAATACAAGAGCCATTTTAAAAGGTGAATAATATTTAAAGTTACCATCTTTGTCTGGATTACTGAATATTTTTAATTTTAAAAGCTGTCTTAGCAATACAATGTTAATATTATCAAGAGGTAATATATTTTCTAATAAATCCCGTGTAATATTTCCTTTTAAATATGAATAACCTGTCGCAGTTATTTTTCGTTGTTCATTTGTAAATCCCATTTTTACAAGATTGCTTGTGTAATGCCTTGATCTTTGTTCAATAGATTTATCCAAATCATTTTTCACTTTGAGGAAATTGTTTTTAATCCAATTTTCATCTTTATCTAAAAAATTTTGGTAGTTTTTATCTAATGTATTGATAAACTTATCATAATTTTCATGCTTTTTAAATACATCTTGAGATTTAGACAGAGATTTTTCATAAAAAACAAATTGTGCTATGCTAGATGGATAATTATCCCATATTTCTGTAGGATATTCAAGACTTAGCTCTTCCAAATTTTCTAAATAAATTTTTAAAGCATTTAAAACATCATTTCTTCTACCGTTTGTATCCATTAAATTAAATACTTGATTTGCTTCGATAACCATATTGTATGACTCCTTTAATAATTTATGATTAATACTTCTTTTGTGGTTGCTTCTTTGTTTTTAACTTGATAATTGGAGTTTGAATAACTGTAATTTAGATTTATAGTTTTATATTTTTCTTTATTTTTTTCAAGCCATTCAAGCAGAATATGATTTTTAACACCTTTACTTTCTAAAACATTTGAAAGTGCAAATTTAATTTCATTATTATTTATGCAGTCTATAAAATTCAACAGGTCAAGCTCATCTTTTTCGGTCCAAGCATTTTGTTCATTATATGAGCCAAGTGTAATAAGGTATGGTGGATCAATATATACAAAGTCGTCTGTGGATAAAGAAGCAATATCAAATTTTCTGAAATCCATACTTGTAAATTTGTAATCGTTGCTTTTTATTCTATCTATAAATTTAGATAGCTTTTCCTGCATTTTAGAGTTAAAATCTCTTTTACCAACAGGTAAATTAAACATGTTTTTACTGTTAAATCGAATTTGGTTATTAAAAGAATATACTATTATTACATAAAGCATTATATAATGATTATATTCTTCGTTTTTTCTATTATTAAAATCTTCTCTTAACTGCAAGAACAAATCTTTGTTATAATTACTCAGACCATCTGCACCATTACATTGATACTTTGAATAGCCGTATATATCCGAACGAGATAACCCATATTTTTCAATTATATTATTAATTGTTTGAAAAATTATATCTTTGTCCATATTTTTAAATGTATTATATAAATGCAATAAATATGTGTTACTATCATTCAAAACAGCTCTTTTACAGTTTACATTTATGCCAACATTGCAGCCACCACAAAATAAATCTACAAATGTATTAATTTGATTTGGAAAGAGTGGTAATATTTGAGGCAACAATTTAAATTTACCTCCAATATAATTTAACGGAGAAGGAATGATTTCTTTTTTATAATCAAAACATTCACATAAAAATAAACGTTCTTCATTTTGTTGAATATTTGATTTTCCGCTTGTAAAAGATTTGTATTTTTTAGAGAATATTTTTACATTTCCTTTATTTTTTAAAATACGCATTATGTCTTCATCATTGATTTTTGCGTTAGATCTATTATTACCTTTTTCAGACATATTGTTATATGAAAGCAGAATATATTTGGATTTAATATTTTTAATTAAATCTTCAAAAGCTTTTGTAGCCTTTACGGTGCAGTAATCACTTTTCAGAGATTCTCGATCCATTTTTTTTGCTACACCAAATACTTTTGGTTTTTCCCATTTTGCGACATTTTCAAGCAGATGATATGCATCACAGTATTGTCTAGAATTGTATGGTGGGTCTATATATACTAAATCAGCTTCAATATTTTTTACTAATTTATTTGCATCTGTATTGTAACATATATTATTTTCATTTAAATCTGTTTTAGGAACAGGTACAAAAAGCTCTAATTTATTTTCCAATATAATTCCTTTTCTATATGCATCATAATGACCACAAGTATTGGCTATTTTATCCATAGCATATAATAATGCTGTAATTAATATTGCTCTTTCTTTAAAATTTATATCACCTTTTCTATATTGGTTTTCTATATCTTCCCTAATAAAACCTATTTTTTTACAGTCCTCTTTACTAAAAAATGTATCCGAAAAATTTTCAGTCATATAATTTTCTTCTTTTACATTACATTTATTATATTTGCTAATATAATAAATAATTTTATTTTTGGAAAAAGATTGATTGCTAAACCAAGCGATATGACATATATAGTTGCTGTACATTAAATCATTAGTAATAATTTTTTTATCTGTAAAAGCTGACGCTACTGCTCCTGTACCGGCAAAAATATCAGCTACAACATTTATATTACTACAATTTTCATTTACTACTTTCTTTATGAAAGGAAGTAGCTTGTATTTATTACCTAAATATCTACGATTATTTATATTAGTTGTTTTATAAGCTATTTTCATTTCAGATGTTTCCGAAATCTTATCTTTTTGAATATATTGTTTAATTTTTTCAATATCTTTTTCAAACCATACTGTTTTACCTTTCAAATTTGGCTTAATTGGGAAATCTTCTTTATCTTTAAGTATATATAAATATTCTCTGCTGATATTTAACCTTTTTGCCAATTGAGTAGATGATATTACAGACATAGCTTTTACTCCTTATGCAACACATTTTTTATTTTTATAGACATTATATCACATTTTTTAATAAATGAAATACAAATCTCATAAATTTAAGCACTGATATTATATAATGTTATTTTAGACGCTATTATCATAATTAAGTAAACTATATGTTTTGTTATTTTATAAAATTGAACTCTGAAAATTCTTTCGCAAGATTTTTACTCGCTATGATAAGCTTAATGTTATATTTACTGGTTTTATTTTCTTAGCTGTTGTTTTTGATACAATTTTAATCTAAATACAATCTAACTACTTTCCGATTCGTTAACTATATCTCTTTCCAACTTTTGAATTCTTTGTTTTGCAGGTAAAGAATAAACAAGAATATCCCAAAGGGTGATACACTTTTTGAAGTTTGATTTACAAGGATGTGATTTTCCAGTTATAGACAGTAATGTTGGCTCATCTTCTAAAGCTTGAATAATAAATTCCTTCAAATCATCAGTATCTATTTTGCTAAAATCACTTATAAAAATATTTGAAATTGTTTTACTTAAACCATGTTTCTTATAATAGTTAACTATACAATGGAGTTTTTTGTATCCTCTTTTTTTGAGGCTATCTTTTTGAGCAAGTGACAGCAAATCTTTTTGGGATTTATTAAAAGAAAAGTTGACTTTATCATTTATGCAATCTATTGATTGGCAACGGCTTATAAATTGTCTAAGTGGTAGAATGGTGCGTCCATTGTGTAACTTAGGAATAGCTTCTTTCAAAATCATGTCATCATCATATTGCAAATCAGATTTTCCTATGGCATAGAGATATAACTCGTCAGCAGTTATACCTCTATAACCCACTTTACCAAATTTCCCATATACACCTACACCAACAACAAAATCAATCTCTTGACTGTTGTCTTCAATATTTGTGGCAACATATAATTTCTCTGTAGGCTTATTTGTTTTTACTAATTCGTAGAGTTGACTTTTAATACGTCGAAGTGCTTTTACATCGTATTTAACTTTATTACTTAAAATTGCTGAATATAACACTGAATAGTCAAACAACCTAATATTTTCCATTATTATTGTTTTTCCATTATCAAAGTCAAACTGCCTTTCACTAATTCCTACTTTTTCGGGTGTTTCTGCCCATTCTATAAAAATTAGTCTTTTTTTCAACTGCTCTAATTGACTGTTTTCAAGACACTCTGAAATCGAACGCAATATTCGACGAATATTAGGATCACTAACACTATATCCCAAAAAAATAATAGGACGCTCCAGGAAAAGAGTTAGTATTTTCGAACTCAAATATGCACTCTTTTTAACAAACAAGTCATAATCATGAGAGTTAATCACGATGGAATCTGGCTTGGAACAACAACCATGAATTTTATATATTTCCGCAACCTCATAAATTGTAGAAAAGAGCAATTCGTTTTGCCCAATGTATGGGTTGAAATGATCTTTTCCAAAACTATTTTCAAGAAATAGATCATAATTAGTTGTAATGATACAACTAACATTTTTATTACCAATTTTTCTAAAAAGTGTTATTTCATTAGAATAACACTCTTGGATTTCTTTGCTTTTACTTTTAAAATAATCAGCTATGCAAAACTTAAATGGAGAAATTTTCTTGCTTATATCATCTGCGTGAATTTTTCTGCTTTTTGAATATTTATCCTCTGTAAAATAAGCATCATTAAAATCAGCCTCAATATAATCTGCGATTTTAGGATAAATTATGTCCGAATGGTCTCTACACTCTCTATCAGCTTTGTCATAATAATATTCATAGGGTGATTTGACACAATATAAGCGCAATAAACCTTCCCAATTAGGAAGATCCAAATATCTTCTTGTAAGTCCTGAGCCAATGAAGAGGATTGGTAATGCAGTTGCATTTGATAGTATTTGAATAATTTTATTTTTCACGTTTAATTCTCCCTTTTTACTTTATCATATCACAATTCCAATAAGTCCACTTCTCCTTAAAAAGACATTAGTTACAGCTCAAATTAAAGTTATAAACTATCCTAACTTTTTCCATATTTTATCTATCATTTTTTTTATTTTACCAACTAAAATCTGACCGACAAAATGATTCAAGCTATATTCACAATGTCATCTATCCACACCCAATGTCATCTGTCAAAACGGCATTTTCGGGGGTTCTGAAAAATAATGTTAAAAAACTTGCAAATCGGTTTGTAATCGCTGTTTACACCCTTGTCATCATTATTATTGCTTCCACGTGTATTGTATTTGGGAACATATCCACAGGTTGTATTTTTTGTGTTGAATATCCCATAGATTCAAGTCTATTTATATCACGAGCAGCAGTAGCTGGGTCGCAAGAAACTATAACAATTTTTTGTGGTTGCATTTTAACCATTGATCTTAGCGTATCTTCGCTGCAACCTTTTCTTGGTGGGTCAACTATTATGACTTTTGGATGTATATTTTGTTCTGCCAATTCTTTTGAAGCTATCTCCGCATCACCACATATAAACTTACAATTAGTCAGATTTGCCATTTTGGCATTCTGCTTTGCGTTTTCAATAGCCTCCGGTACTATTTCAACACCAATTAAATTTGCATTTGGATATTGTTTTAATATTGATAAACCTATTGTACCGGCACCACAATACAAATCCAAAAACACATCATTATTATTTAAATCTGCAAATTTTGATGCAGTGCTGTAAAGTATTTCTGTACCTTGCTTATTTACTTGATAAAAACTTTCCGGTGATATATCAATATCAACACCACAAAGAGTGTCTGTTATAGTAGGAACTCCCCACAATAATTCTGTTTTATCTCCTAGTATAACATTTGTATTTTTAGTATTAATATTTAACTGAATTGACACTACTTGTGGAAATTTTTCTGTAATCTTCTTTATAAATAAATCTTTTTGCGGAATTGTAGTACCATTAATTATTAATGTAAGCATTATTTGGTCAGTACTTTCTGCAAAACGCAAATATATATGACGAAATAATCCTTTTCCTGTTACTTCATCATAAGCTTCCGCTTTTACATTATCAATATAATTACAAATAGCCTTTGTTATTTCACCAAAAACAGCTGGTTGCAAAATACAATCTTTTATTGGTACAACATTATGTGTACGTGGTGCAAAAAATCCACATACAGCTTTACCATTGCTATCCTTTGCCAGTGGATATTGTCCCTTATTTCTATATCTAAATTGACTTGGCGATGCAATAATAGGCAGTATTTCCGCATTTGTTTTTGCAATTCGTTTCATAACATCACGAACCCAATTTTCTTTATACAAAAGTTGTTCTTTATATTCAACATATTGCATAGAACAACCACCACAACGTTTAAAAGCATCACATTGTGGTACAATTCTTGCTTTTGATGGGATTATTACTTTTTCACATCTGCCAAAACAATAATTTTTAAGTACTTTTACTATTTTTATTTCTATTTCTTCACCTTTTAATACTTTGGGTACAAATATAACTGTATTATCATATCTTGCCACACCATTGCCTTCATTGGTAACATCTTCTATTATTGCTGTAATTACATCATTTTTTTTAAACATCAATTTATTCCTTCACTTTATATCTATTTTATGCATATTTTCTTCAATAGTAGGTATCAAGCGTTATTTTGAGGGCCTATTTTTTACAATCTTTATCAAAAATCATTTTAAATACATTTTCTGTACAAAATATCGTACAATCAATAATAATTACTTGTACTATGAATAATATTAAACATATAATACAAAGAGTATTTTAGTCGCTGTTTATCATAAATTGTATAGACATAATTTATATACGCAGTAGTATTATTACGATCTTAAAATATCACTTACAAATATATTAATGTACAAATATCAACGTTTCGCTGTTTTTAATTAACATAATTGTTATTTAACAGTAAATCAAATTAATATTCTTCAAATGATTATTTTGAAAGATTTTTCGTATAATCATCATTGTTATTGGTATAATAAAATTACAAATATCATAAATATCCATTATTTATATTGACCTATAAGTTTCATTATTTTTTCCAAGCGATGATTTACTCCTGAACGTGATATAGGAGGGTTACAGATTTCACCCAGTTCTCTTAACGACATTTCAGGATTTTCCAAACGAAGTTTAGCTATTTCCTTTAAATTTTCAGGTAAATTTTCTTCTCCAAGTATTTCAAATAATTGTTTTATCGCATCTATCTGTTCTGTTGCCGCTTTTACTGTCTTTTCAATATTTGCTGTATCACAATTAGAAAGCCTGTTTGCTACATTTCTTCTTTCTTTGAGGATTTTTGTATTCATAACTTCAAGTGATAATTTTGTGCAACCCAAAAATACAAGTAAATCTTCAATTTGCTCGCTATCATGAAAATATATAAACTTTACTCCACGACGTTCATTTATATGTGGTATAAATCCTACTTCATTTAACATATTATACAACTGTTCAAATTTTTGTTGATTAGATGGTGCAAATTCTAAATTATAGCTCTTTTTCGGGTCACTGAAATTACCGCAAGACAAAAAAACACCTGCTAAAAATGCCGCTGTTCCATGTTCTCCGCCAAGCAAATCAAAAGTTACCCCTTCCGGATACAGCATAGAAAAATAATTAAGAATATTTATTCTGTCTGTCATATTATCTACTGTAACTGTATATGTAAGCATAGGTTCACATGTTGTTGAAATTGTAATAGTTCCTTTTAAATCTATAACATCATTAATAATATCCGAAAAAAATGTTGCTACTTGCTTTTCACGTGTTGTAAGGCGAATTTCCTGTGGTTCATATTTTTGTATATAGAACATAAGGCCACACAAAAGCTGTTTTTTAAATTCAGTTTTCAGTTGTTTGTTTTGCAAAATTTCATGTTTTAGCTGAACTGTATAGGTATTCTTTTTATTGGTAGTAATCATAAACGCTTTTCCCCATATAAAATTTAATTAAAATAAAAAAATAAGTCTAAATACTTAATTTTAATATGAAGCAAAGATTTATTTTTTTATAATATAATAATCTCAGGTTCTAATGTAAAACCTGTCTTTTCAAAAACGATTTTCTTTACATCTTCCATTAATTGTTTTACTTCATTTGCTGTTGCATTACCTTTATTAATAACAAAGCCCGCATGTTTTTCACTGACCTGTGCATCGCCAACAGAATATCCTTTTAAACCACACTGATCAATTAATGCACTTGCAAATGCGCCCTCCGGACGTTTAAAAGTACTGCCTGCACTCGGATAGTTCAGAGGTTGTTTTGTCTTACGTCTGTTCATATAGTCGTCCATCAGTGCCGATATCTCATCTTTATTTCCATCAGAAAGCACGATATCAGTTGATAATATAATACAATTTTTATTTTTAAAGTAGCTATGTCTATATGAATAATCAAGTTCTTCTTTTGCTTTTATATGAATTTCACCGTCTTCATCAAGATAGGCAACACTTTTTATTACATTTGATATTTCACCGCCATAGGCACCGGCATTCATATATACAGCACCACCGACAGTTGCAGGTATACCATACGCAAATTCCAGTCCTGCAAGACTGTTTTCTTTTGCGAAATTACATAAAGAAATTAGCGTAGTACCGCTCAAAACATTTATATTATTTTCTTCTTTTGTAATTTTATTAAAATTCTCTCCGAAATGTATAACTGCCATATTAATACCACTATCCGATATCAACATATTTGAGCCACGTCCAACACACAAAATTTTTACAGAATATTTTTTTGAAAGACTAACAATAATCTTTATTTGGTCAGTAGAAACAGGCTCAATAAATACAGGTGTATTTCCACCTATTTTGAATGTTGTATGATTTTTCATAGGCTCATCTTTTTTGAATGGTATCTTTAAAGCCTCTAATTCATCTATAAAAAGCTGTATGTTTGTACTCAAAATATAACCCCCTCAAATTAATCAATATTCGGTAGATTTATACCTTTTTTGTTTTCCAAATATTTTTTAAATGATGTATAACTTCCATTTAACAAATCTTCTTGTGTATATCCCAAACTTTCAAGAACTTCTATGGATTTATCCACTTTTCCTATTATTTCATAAAAATGTGCGTCAGAAGATGCTACAACTTTTGTTCCATAAGCCTTACAAAGCTTAGCTATCTCTATACAGTTTTCTTCGCTGCCTTTTCGTGAAAAAAATGAGTTATTATTAATCTCAACTACCTTATTATTTTTTGCAAATGCTTTAATTACTCTTTCATAGTCACATTTATACATCGGCTGTCCCATATGTCCTATGCAATCAACGTATGGATTTTCAGCGATTTTCAGCCAAATATTAGTATATTCTTCGTTTGTCAGATTATTTGGCATTAAACATTGGTGCATAGAAGCAATAACCCAATCAAGTTCTTTTAATGTCTTTTCTTTAACGTCGAGTTCTCCATTTGGCAAAACATCAGCCTCACAACCTCTTATAATAACCACATTGTGCAGAATACGTGGTACTGTGCGACAAATATTATCCAAAAACCATTCGTGCGGACCACATGGCATTTGTGGACCATGCTCTGTTACTGACAAAAATTTATGTCCTATTTTACTTGCCCAACGAGCATTTTCATCTATTGTACTATACGCATGTTGACAAGCAACCGTATGTGTATGTGTATCACCTGCTATTTTCATCTTTAACTAAAAATCCTTTCTATATTTTAAATTTAATATAAATAAATATTACCATAAATTTTAATAATCCACAATATAGTATGCAAAATATAGAAATACATACTGTATTGTGGATTATTCTTAAAAGTTAATTAAAAATTAAAGTCATAAGCTGTTGTTTTTTTAGGTAAATCATCACCCATACCCAATCTTTCCAATAGTTCATGAGCTGCATTATAGCCCAGTCTCTTTTGTCTGTTGTTCATAGCAGCAACTTCTATAATAATAGCAAGGTTTCTACCCGGTTTTATAGGTATAGTAAGACTTGGTATAGTTAGTCCCAATATATCTGTTGTCTCATCGTCCATACCCATTCTGTCATATACTTTTGATTGGTTCCATTGTTCAAGATTGATAACCATATCAATTTTTTCGGAAATCTTAACAGCACCTATACCAAATATTTTACGCACATTTATTATACCTATGCCACGTAGCTCCAAAAAGTGACGGATATTTTCCGGAGACGTACCAACAAGTGTTTTATCACTTACACGTCTGATTTCAACCGCATCATCGGCAATTAATCTATGTCCACGTTTTACAAGTTCTATTGCTGTTTCACTTTTACCGACACCGCTGTCACCAATAAGCAAAACACCTTCACCGTAAACTTCAACCAAAACACCATGACGTGTTACACGTGGTGCAAGTTCAAGGTTTAAAAATGCGTTAAGTGATGTTGCAAAGTTAGATGTTGGAGCATCAGTCAAAAGTATAGGTATCTTGTACTGTTTTGCATACTCCATTAGTTTTTCATCTGGCTCGATACTTCTTGTAAAAATAATTGCGATAGGTTTCTTTGAAAAGAAAGTTTCGACTGCATGGCTTCTTTCTTCTCTTGTCATTTGTTCCAAATATTCTGTCTCTGTTTTTCCGAAAATCTGTATACGAGTATTATCAAAATAATTAAAAAATCCTGCAAGTTGCAAACCTGGTCTGTTTATATCTACATTTGTTATAAGTATATCGCTTTCTGTATCAGGTATAAAAGCCTCTTTTAAATTCAGTTTTTCTATAATTTTATTTAAAGATACCGAAAAACTTATTCCCATAATAATACCTCTTTGCATTAATAATCTTTTAAAATAAATATTTATGTAAAAATTTTAGAAATACAGTTTAATATCAATGTTTATAT
>JAHHTR010000066.1 GCA_020024515.1 Angelakisella sp. | reverse complement strand
AATACAAACAACTTGCAAAGAGAACCAGATATTTTAAAGAAGATGAGAAAGGAGTAGCTACTATGTGCAAGATGATGGAAGATATGAGAAATGATGCTGCGGAGAAAGCAACAAGGGAAACATCTATAAAAGAAAGAACTGATATGGCTAAAAAACTACTTGCAATAGGTAAACTATCATATGAAGAAATTGCAAAGTGTTCTAAATTAACTGTTGAAGAAGTAAAAGAATTAGCTGAAGATTTAGAAAAATAAAATCAAGCTAAACCCTTATAAAGCCTCCAAGATATCCTCTTGAAGGCTTTATTTTGCAACTGAATATGTATTTAAAATGAAAAATAGACCTCTCCACCAAGGCACAGGTGTACCCTAAGGACTGCGTTTTTGTGTAGTCTACGCACGTAGAGATCGTGATGGAGCTCAAAAAAGATTAAAGCTAAATGCTCACCTACTATACACATTCTACAAGAGAAAGAAACAACAACTGTTTAGAGAAACTGAGTCAGGAGGAAGAATGAAAGACTACAATAACGGCTATCAGGTAAATATTTTGATAATATAAAAATATATATTTTAAGTAACAGTATTTATATTTTAACTATTTCAAAAAATAAAATTATTTTTATGTAAAAATGAATAATATGTATTTTTAGAACATATATTAATATATACATTGTCGTCAGCGTGGCAAGATGACATGCCAATTAATTGTTTCAGTAGTTGAGTCGTAATCTTTGAAACAAAAACGACTTAGTTGGGGTAGGACCAACACGGCAATGTATTATTTTTTATTTATAAGAAAAGCTGTTCTATACTCTTTTCCAAAAATTTTATCAATAATTTGTTGTCTTTTACTGAATGATAATTCTTTATTGATTAAAAGATGTTTACGTACTATTAGCTTTATCATATTATCATATTCTGTGTTTTGATAAATTTTAAGTAATGCCTCTGCCTTTTTTAGTAAATAATCAGTATTTCCAATACTTTCAATCATTAACAAACGTTCTAATTCTTCACTTGTATCTTCGATATTCTTATTCATTAATAGTTCAAAAGTTTTGTGGCTTGTAGTAAGTTCGGAAAAATGACTAAACATACATAACATTCCAACTTTAGCTGAATCATTAAGCATTTGATGAATATCTTCATTTGTATATTTTTGTCCATTCTTTTTATTAATATTATTCTGTTCAGTAAAATTAAGAATATCTTCACATATTTCTTTTAAATTTATATCTAATGGACGTAACAGCACAAACATAATTTTACGAGGGTAAAGATATATTGATTCTACTAAATCCTTCTTTTGCTCAAGCTTTAATTTACTATGAAATGCTGGAAGCGCTTTACAAATAATTTCTGTATATTTCACAGCGCGAACAAGTTTATATTGGTATCTGTCTATATCGTTATCATCATAATCAAATAAACCACGTGCTTCAATTATTTCTTCTGAACAATTATTATCTTCATAACTCTCTTTATCTTCTTCATATTGTTTTTTCTCTTCTTCTGATGGAGGTTTAATTTGATCTAATGGCACATTATGAAGTAATGATATATTTTTATTATAAAAACTAAGTGCATCCCACTGTTTCAATAATTCATCCGCACATGAACTTATAAATGTCAAAATGCTTGTGTTGTTTAAGATATAAGAAATAAATAATACAATGTCAGAATTTATCCCAAAGCATATATTTTCTAATGCGTAATTGATACCGCTTGTGTTGTCAGAAATATTTTCATCAGTTCTTATTAGATATTTAGCAATAAAGTATGATAAATGATTCTTATTTAAAAAATAAATTGTCAAATTATCTGTTTCTCGAATAATTTTTGCCCGTACTCCTATACTAATGATATTTCTAATATTTACATGTTCACCGTATATTTTATTGTAATTTTCAACTATTGTACGTACTTCTTCTATTAGTAATTCATCTTTCTTATGTGTATACATATACCCAGCTATTTCTTCAAATGCTGTGAATATTTCATCAGCATCTTTAGGATCAGCTAATTGGATAATAGATTGATTAAGTTCAAATTCAAAAATTTTGCTAAATACAGCTTCACCTTTAGTATAGTCTCGGTACGGATCTTGTATAAAATATTTTGTGTATCTAACAATGAAAGCAGGATTTAGCGAGAACAAACCACTATTATTTTGAACAAGACTATCAATCAGTCGATTAACCTCATTAACAATAATATCATTATCTATATTTTTTTGTAAACAAATATTCCGAACAAGTTCATTTCGTTTTTTTGTAAAAAATGGCTTTATATGCATTTTAAAATACTGAACAGATTGACAGAGTTCTCCTTTAACTGTTTTAATTAAATCAATTTGATTTTTAGTTGTACTTATAATAATATAACCAAAAGATTCCTCTATTTTTTGTATGAATTCATTTTGATTGTTAGAAATATTTAATAAATCCCATCCATCTACAATTAAAACTTTATTGTCCAAATCAAGCTGCTCATATTTTTCAAACAAAGTTCGATCATCACCATATTGTTCCTCAAAAAGGTATCGAATAAAATTATGTGATTTGATTCGAGGCTTACTGTCTGAACTAAGAAAAAGAGGTGTTTTTTCGTTAATTAAAGAATGATATATGTATTTTAATAATGTTGTCTTGCCTGCATTTGTTGCACCAGAAATAATTAACTTTCTTTTTTTATAAAGTATTTTGTTAAATTCTTCCATACTTGATACACTTTTATTTTTATCAAATTCATATTGGTCATCTGCTACTAGTTTGGGAAATACAAAATACTTGGTGAAATCTTCAGATAAATTATAAGTATCTTCTTTAATACTTTTTATATAACTTGGTAATGGCATTAATTTTGCAGAGTGATATTGCAAACTTTTTTGTTTTGCCAAAAGTTTATAATTGTATATTTTTTCATCTTTATTCCATATAAAGATATAGCCATCAAAAGAATTTGTTTCTGTATTAATCATAATTGTATTAAATGAATCATTTTCGTTGCTATCAGAAAATTTCATTTCACCAGCTGATGAAATCCAAGTATCAATGCCATTGTTAAATGACATTGATGTTGTATATTCACAATGATCGTGTCCATACAATAAAAATTCAGAGTTGTTAATAATAGCTTTTTCTAAATTCGTTTTGCAATTCCAATTAAACCATTCATAGCTATGATGCATAACAGTAATACATAAATTTGTATCTGTAGCACGTGCTAGTAAATTAATTTTTGAGTTAGGAAAATAATGTAATTCTTTATCATTTGGTTCAAGAGTAGAAAATGGAGCAGTATTTATAAGATTAAACTGAATTTTATAGCTACCAAAACTCAAAGATTTTTTGTTTAAAATAATATCATTTGGGATTATTCCTTTTGCATTTGAATGTAAATAATAATTATTTAAGTATGAAGCTTCTTCTTGAAGCAGTGAATCAATATTCTTCCTGTCATAATATTTTTGAATATAGTTTCTTGTGCGTGCATTTTTAGGCAAACATAAATCGTGATTTCCTGGTACCATAAGTAAATTTACAAATTTATTATCGTTCTTTTGTTTTATTTTATTTATTATTTGTCCAAACAAATATCGTGATTTTTTAAATTCATTAACCTGTCCTGAATAAGATAGATCCCCTGAAAAAACAATGATATATTCATCAACTTTTTTTAAAACATTTAATGCAGATAAGACCCTATCAATTTTTTCAGATGAAAAATTATCTTTATCACGAATATGGAAATCACTTAAATGTATTATAGCAATTTTCATTTTTTTTATCCTCCTCATATAAAAAGTGAAAACTTTTTATTGTTCATTTCAAAACTTTACATAAGTAATAAATTTTTTAATACTTTTTACTACACATCTTAGATTTTATAATTATTAATTTTCAAACGACTGTTTTTTAGTTTCATACCATTTTTGTCAACCTAAAAAAAGCTTCTATTAAATAATTATATAACTTTTCAGTTGGTGGTTCATATTTTTTTGAATATATAAAATCCATAGGTAATTCAATAATAGGGATATATGATGAAGTTATTCCTATAAAAAACATTGTATATTCATCTCTATATCCCCAATACCCCGAATCATCCATTGACATTTTTCTGTTTCTATATGGTTCAAAATCTTTAGCATTAAAGTAACCCAATAGTTCTTCTATATCTTTATCGCTTAAAATCATATAATATGAAATAATATTTTTTTGATATACTTGATAAGACAGCTCTTCGTCTTCAATATCCATAACAATTATATTACTTTAACCTTTCACACAACGGTAATAATTGTTCAATCTTTTCTACTATACGTTTTTGCTCGGCAATAGGTGGAAGTGGAATTAAGGTATTAGCAATATCACGCATAACCCAATTTTTATTTCCAATTCCTTTTGTATTTTCTAAAGCTTGTGCTTGAACAAGTGGCGAACTAATAATAAATTTCAAAAATTTATTATTAATCCACTTTTGATTAAATTTCAAAAGTGCAACGCTGACAAATAAAGAAAATTGTTTATCAGTATCAACAATTACTGGTATTCCAGTTGTCCCAACTTTTGTAAGTAATAAATCTCCATATTCAGGATTACATCTTGCATATATTTTATAATGCTCAGTTTCTGAAATATATTTACAGTTTGAAAAATTTAAAATACCGGAACTTATATCTTTTACAGAAAGAAATGGAACACCACTTACAGTATACTTAGGTGTGGAATGTGTTCCATCTGTAAGTTTATGCAAAACACTACCCAACCTCACCCACTTCCAAGTATTAGGAATATCAAAAGGTATTTCGTCTTCTGTTATTTCTGGCAGTGGTTTTTCTTTTTTAATCTTCTTTTCAGCTATTAATTTTTGTTTTTCTTCTTGTATAGCTTTGTACAGTTCTTCGGCTGTGCCTTCTTCGGCACGCTGCTCCACGAGCTTACCCTGTATGGCTGTTTGCAAAATAGACTTTTGCATATCAGTGGGGAAACGTGTGTTAAAATCTTTTAATTTAGTCCAAGCCTTTTCGTATTTGTCTATTAGCGGCAATATTTCTTCAATTTTTGATACTATACGTTTTTGCTCAGCGAATGGGGGAAGGGGGAAAGGCATCTCAAAAAATAATTTTTTATTTAAATGTGGTATAGCTGCCCCTATTTTATTGTTCCTATAATCTTTCTTATGCAGTAACAAAAAATATTTAAAGAAAGGTTCAAATATTTTAGAATTTATCTTTAAAAGTTTAAAAGTACTTCCCATATAACCATCTTCATTAATCGTAAAAATTTCTCCTGAATTTTCCCCATCAACTAATATTAAGTTGTCACCCTTAAAAACAAGTTTTCCACTTGTTTTTATTTCTGCTTCTTTGTTTTTTCTTAGATATTGTGCTTCGAGATAGGGATATTTTTTATCTATATTTTTTTCTCCATCCAACAAACAACATAAATCCCCAGTTCTTACCCATTTCCAAGTATCAGGAATAGCAAAAAGTATTTCATCTTCTGTTATAGGTGGCAGTGGTTTTTCCCTTTTTATTTTCTTTTCATCTATCAGCTTTTGTTTCTCTTGCTGTATTGCCTTGTACAGTTCTTCGGCTGAGCCTTCTTCCTTACGCTGTTCTACAAGTTTGCCTTGAATGGCAAGTTGCAAAATACTGTTTTTCAACTGTTGCGGTGTCACTCTGCATTTCCTCCCAACAAGTTTGTTATTTCTGCCAATACGCTGTCTATTTCAGCATTTAGTGATGCTCTTTCTTCCTCGTAACGCTGAATTAAATCCATAGGCGCAAGTATTTCTTCTTCCTCGTGCGGGTATCCACACAAATCCAAATTGTAACCATAAGTCTTTATCAGTTCATCGGCACTGTATTTTTTCGCCTTATCAAAGCCGTCTATGTTGATTTCTTTCCTATTGTTCCACCACTGTATTACAGGGTCAAAATGCTCAAGCTTCATTGGCTTTGTCTTTGAAAAATTCTTGTATCCCTCGGGCATATCCAAACGGTAGAACCAAGTTTCTTTTGTACTGCCGGTATTGTCAAAAAACAATATATTGGTCGTAATAGATGTGTATGGGGCAAATACGCTGTTTGGCATTTTTATTACTGTATGTAAATTAAATTCTAACAATAGCTTTTTCTTAATTGATACCTTTGCGTTATCAGTACCAAACAAAAATCCATCGGGCAATATAACCGCCGCACGTCCGTTTTTCTTTAATCTGTACATAATTACAGACATAAATAAATCTGCCGTTTCACTGCTTGCAAGGTCTGACGGAAAGTGACTCTTTGTATCAGGTTTTTCATTTCCGCCGTAAGGAGGATTCATAAGTATAACATCAAATTTATCATCTTCCGTGTAGTCAAGCACATCTCTTAACAGCGAATTATCGTGGTATATCTGTGGTATATCAAGGTTATGCAAAAGCATATTTGTAATACAAAGCATATATGGAAATTGTTTTTTCTCGATACCGTAAATAGAATTACTGTATAACTCACGGTCTTCTGTTGTCTTTATCCTTGTTTCAAGCTCTTTTAGCCAACTTGTAATAAATCCACCCGTTCCGCAAGCAAAATCAGCCATTTTTTCGCCTATTTGCGGATTTATCATTTTTGCCATAAAATCGGTTACTGCGCGGGGTGTGTAAAATTCACCCGATGAACCTGCGCTTTGAAGTTCTTTAAGTATAGATTCATATATTTCGCCAAAAGCGTGACTTTCATTGTAATCTGTCAAATCAAGGTCATTAATTACATTTATAACTTGACGGAGCAGTACGCCATCTTTCATATAGTTATTTGCATCGGCAAATGTGGTTTGTACTATTGCCTTATTTATTGGTGTTTGTGCATCGACAGGAAGTTTTTTTAGTGTTGGGAACAATTTGTTGTTTACAAAGTTAAGAAGTTTATCGCCTGTCATAGCTCTCCCTGTCCTATCATCTGTTGCCCAATTACTCCATTTACATTCATTGGGAATTATTGATTCATAATTATCATCGTCAAACTCCCAGTCTTGCTCCTTCGTGTCATATATTTTTAAAAACAACATCCATGCTATTTGTTCTATACGTTGCGCGTCACCGTTGATACCTGCATCATTTCTCATTATGTCACGCACTCTTTTTACAAATCCCGATAAATTACTCAATATTATACAACCTCATCTCTATATATTTCATTTTCAAGCTCTTGCACAGCTTTTATATAACCTGCTTTACCGCCGAAGTATTCGGCTATTTTGGAGGGCTTGCCCAATTTTACAAAAGGGTCCAGCTTTAATACCTCGGCTTTTTCTATCTCGTATATACCTGTGTTCATATATTTATCCAACAAAGCCTCCAACACTTCACGCGCAGCTCCGCTGTATTTACTCAAAAAGTCACGTTTTTTGACATTGTTTGCCCTTTCACTGCGTGTCAAAGGCTTTTTATCAAATGCAACATGACATATAAAATCAAAATCATCAACATCAGTCATATTTTGTTCGACTTTCATTTTTTCAAGGTCTATACCACGTTCTTGAAGTAAATTTTTTATTTTCTCTTTCTTTTCCTCTGCCGACCACTCTCGGATAAAATTGTCAAGCGAAGCATATTCGCCATTAATGTTTTTCTTTGTATAGTCGACAATACTCTCTTGCCGAAGTAGCTTTCCGTTGCTGTCGTACACAGATACCGTTTTATTTATGATTTTTACCTGACAGCCGCTTTTGTCAACAATCGGTTTAATCTTTGGTTCGGTACTCTCGGAAATATCTTGGGTATCATTGTCGATATTAATGTCCGCTTTGCTGTCATTATCATTGTCTGTGTCTTTACCTTTTCGGTAATTTTCATCAATTTCAACAGGACCGTCCCATTCCGAATCTGAAAACAGGTTTGTTACGTTTCTGAAATCCATCACGACAAAATGCGTTTTACCATCTTTTTCACGAAGTCTTGTACCCCTGCCTATAATCTGTTTAAATTCCGTCATTGAACCTATCATTTCATCAAGCACTATCAGCTTTGTCATCTTGCAGTCTGCGCCTGTTGACAGCAACTTTGAGGTTGTGGCTATTACAGGGTACGGTGATGAAACCGATATAAAGTAGTCTAACTTGTTTTTACCGTAAACATCACTGCCGGTTATGCGCACAACATAATCGGGATTTTTCCTTACCATATCCGAATTTAAATTGACAAGCTCTTTCCTCATTCTTTCGGCAGCGTCCTCTGTTGTGCAAAATACGATTGTTTTCGCCATTCTGTCCGTACCTTTAAGATATTCTGTTATTTCTTTGGCAACCTGATGAATTCTGTCTTCGATTATAATATTATAATCATAGTCTTTGTTGTTGTATATTCTGTCTTCAATTTCCTGACCGTAAATATCAAGCTGTCCTTTACGCGGACGCCAACCCTCGCCGATATCAGTCGTTATTTTTATTACCTTAAACGGAGCTAAAAATCCATCCTCTATACCTTCTTTTAAGCTGTATGTATAAATGGCTTTTCCAAAGTAATCTATATTTGAAACATAGCTTGTTTCTTTGGGCGTGGCTGTCATACCTATCTGTGTTGCAGACTTAAAGTAGTCAAGAATTAATCTCCAACGGCTGTCTTCTTTAGCTGAACCTCTATGACATTCATCTACAACTATTAGGTCAAAAAAATCAGGATTAAACAGTTCTTTGAAATGTTCAGTATCATCGTCGCCTACAAGCTGTTGATACAGTGAAAAATATACTTCGTGCGAAGTTATGGTTGTCTTATCGTCTTTTGCTACATTAATTTTGTGTATAACCTTTTCAAGCGGTGAAAAGTCCTGCTGAATAGACTGGTCAACTAAAATATTTCTGTCAGCCAGATATAATATCTTTCGTTTTAATCCACTTTGTAAAAGTCTGTATATTATTTGAAAAGCTGTGTAGGTCTTACCTGTTCCGGTTGCCATTACAAGTAACAATCTATTCTGACCTTTTGCAATAGCATCAAGAGTTCTATTTATGGCTATTCTTTGATAGTAACGTGGAGGGTATGTATTTTGACCGGTGTAGTATGGCTGAGCAATAATAGCTTCTTGAGTTGCAGTCATACTGGACTCTGCCTTAAATCTTGCAATCAGTTCTTCTTGGGTTGGGAACTCATCAAGTGGGAATTCACGCTCTGTACCTGTCAAAAAGTCATGCTCAACAAATCCATCGCCATTGGAAGTGTACGCAAACGGTAGTTTAAGCATTTTTGCATATTCTATGGCTTGTTGCATACCAAAAGCAACGCTGTGCTTATTGTCTTTTGCTTCTACAACAGCGATAGGGTTATTGTTATTTAAATACAGAAGATAATCAACCCTCTTTGGCTTTTCACGGAATACCATATTCCCTTTTAGGTTTATTTTACCGTCTGTTATTTGCGTTTCCATTGTAATTTTTGCTCTATCCCATTTACTGGTTATTGCCGGAGTTATATACTGCAATTTTATATCTTCCTCTGTCATATTTTTCTTTGACAATATAGTACTCATATATACACCCCTTTTTTGATATTTAAAATTCATATTATTTGCCTATAATTATATCACAAATACAGTAATATTTCAAATCTTATATCTGATATAATTAAGAATATTTGTAGATTTTTAATAATTTTTATATTTTTACTGGATACCTTTATAGTATTCAGTTTTTTTATTTCATCTAAACTTTTTGAAAAGTCCATTTCACAAAAGTTGACTATCCCATCACCGATATTATAATATTTAAACCTTGAGTTACTTACATCATGTATTAAAAACATATTGAGTATAGTACTTTCATCTACAATTACTTTCGCATATGGTGTTGTAATTTCCATAAATATCTCCTTTTTTTGTAAAGAATAGATTTTATTAAAATTTAATTCTTTCAATTCACTATATAAACATATCATATTTCAGGATAAAATGAAAGCACAATTTAAAACAATCAGCGATGAAGAACTGATAAACAAAGAGCTTGCCGAAATTCCGTTTGTGGTTAAAGATTTAATTCCAATATGACTTACATTACTTGCAGGATCTGCTAAGGTCGGTAAAAGTTGGTTGGCTCTGTGGCTGGCAATACAGATTGCAAAGGGCGAAGATATATGGGGATACGGAAGCGTTAAGTGTACTACGCTCTATCTTGCTTACAAAGATAATGAAATCCGTATTCAAAACAGACTGTTCGATATATGTGACGATGCACCGAAGAATGTTCACTTCTGTACAGAGGTTTCAAAATTGGGCGGTGACTTAGAAACAAGGATAGGCAGTTTCATTTTGGAACATAAAGATACAAAATTAATTATCATCGATACGTTGCAAACTATCCGAAACATAACTGAAAGCAATTATTCAAATGACTATTCAGATTTAACACTGCTTAAAAATATCGCTGACAGATACAAGATAGCGATAATTCTGATTCATCATTTCAGAAAACAAAAAGATGGAGATGTGTTTAATCAAATAACAGGTTCAACAGGTTTGCAGAGAGCAGTCGATAATATGTTTACACTTAGCCAAAGTAAACGTGGCGAAATGATAGCTACCCTCAGTTGTATAGGTCGTGACATAGAACAAAGGGAACTTGAAAGGAACGAAGATAACATTTGGATTAAACAAAGCGACAGCTATTCCGAAAGCAATATACTTGAAGATAATTTTGTGAAAGCAATTGAAAAATTTATGTCAGACAGGACTTCTTACTGTGGCACTCCGACAGAATTATCGTCCCTATTAAGTGAAATAAGTGACGATATATTTTCAAACAGAGTCATCTCAAAGTATATGAAGAAACTGTCGAAGGAGCTTGAAAAGCGTTTGATAATGGGTGATTGCCGTCGCAACAACGGAAAGAGAATTGGTGAATATTAGTGTCGATAGTGACGTCAAAACAGAGGTGTCACAATATCCGTCCCTATCGGCACTAAGTTAAATTCACACACAGCCTACACAAATAATTTTGTCGATGAACTGTCCGTTCTAAGTTAAACGTTCGGCTACAAGGGAGCGAAAAAACTTAATATATCTTTGTTTGGTAAGGTAATAGAATAATAATTAAAAATTAAATCTTACTTATCAGATTTTGATTTTGAAAGAAAAAGTTGCCACATTTTGCCGATAAAACAGCTAAATGGGACAGAGATACCAATACTCAACGAAAGGGCGACACGGGGCAAGTTTGAGCCGATA
>JAHHTR010000065.1 GCA_020024515.1 Angelakisella sp. | reverse complement strand
CAATTAAGTTTATCTTTTCTTGAAAGCCATTTGTAATATCCTGAACGATTAACAGACATAAGTTCACATAAAAACTTAACTGTATACTTATTTTTTAAAGAATATATTATTTCATATTCCTTTCTTTTAAAGTAACGAATTCCTTGTTTGAACCAGCTCCTTTCACCCAATATCCTTTTTTTAATCTTTCGTTTTCTATTTCCAATTTGGCAATTCGAAGTTTTAACATTTCATTCTCTGTAAGATATTTACCGGAATGTAAAGCTGCAAATTTATTTCCTATACGTTCTTTGGGATTAAACGCATCTGTTCCGTTTTTTTCATACTTTTTTAACCAATGACAAATCATACTTCTGTCAGCATTATATTCTTTTTCCAAACTACGTACTGATATATGTTCATTTAGATGTTTATTTATTATTTCTAATTTTTGTTCTTTACTCCAATTACGTTTCTTTTGTCCTTTTTTCATATTTATCACCCCTATATTTCATTGTAACATAAAAAAGTAGACATATGCTGGGTTTCCTTGTGTCTACTTTTATTTTACTACTTCACTACAAGGATAAAATCTACGCAGTTTTAGATAAGTGCATGAAGTTCTATGGCGAAATTCCAGAGCAGAAAGTATCACAGACATTCCTTTTAGATGCGGCAGATGAAATGGACATCACAAAGGAACAGGTGTTAGAGTATCTGAATGCTGCAAGACTGCAAATGCACGGAAAATTTGAGCTTGATGCAGATATGCCAGTGGACGAAGCAAAATGCAAAGAAAACATCAGGAATTTTGACGCATTAGAAACATACGAAACGGACGAAGATATTTTGTGTTTAGCAGAAGTGTTGATGGAACCAGAGACTATTTGTGGAGGAAGTCAAGAACCATAGGTCTCCGGCAATTCACGCCACTGTGCTCCGCTTCGGGCAATCCATAGCATACCGTTGAGCATAGTACGATCGTCTTTTCTGGGCCGGCCTCGCTTTCCTGTTGTTTTCGGAGGAAGGAGTGGAGCAATGCGGTTCCACTGCTCATTTGTTAATTCATATCGTTTCATGTTTCTATATTCGCATATCTCTGCTGTTTGTGCAACTTTTATTTTTCAGACAACCCCTAGGTGGCACAATTATATTAAATTGGTAATTGACTATCACTTGTAAGGTGGCTTGTTTTCCACCCAAAGGATTTTTAATCATGAAAATCTTGCTAATTTCAAAGGTAATTGTCAATATTAATTTCTAATACTCAACTCTACCTAATCTTATGAGTGAACGCTATATGTAAAATAGTTCTCTATCAACAGTTCAATCCACATTAGAAAATTCTATGCTGTTGCTCTATCCCTATTTGAAAGGAAACACTGATTCATGCAGAAATAACTAGAAAACAGGATTTTACGCTGATTTCTTGGATTTACGGGAAGAAGCAACTCAGTGGCAAATCAAAATATAATTTTCCCTATTTTTAAAAAATAGAATAAGTAAAATTGGGAAAAAAAATATTGATTTTTGGCAACATAATTATTTATAATTTACTTACGCTTATTTGTTTATAAAATAAACATAAGTAATTGATTAAATATAATTATAAAGATAGGAGAAAAAACAATGAAAAAAATCAAATTAAAAAGATTTTTGTTTTGTGTATTGTCATTTCTGATGGCTACGCAAATATCGACAAGTCTTGCTTTTGCCAATGTGACACCTGGCATAAGTAATGTTATCGGGCAAAGTAATGTCAGATCAGCAAACCTCCAAACAAATAATAATCTATTAAAAATTCAACATTATGTTGAAAAGGTTGAAGAGATAACTACAAATGGCCTAAAATATTTTAATGTGCATCAAGTTTTTGAACTTAAAGGTAAAGAGCCCAATGCTCCTATCCCGGAAGGTACGCTTTTTATTGAAGGGGAGGGCTCAATTCCTATTGAAAATGGAATTGTTCGTTTTACTCAGAATTGGCGTCCAGAGGATTTGGGTCAAAAATTAAAAGTAGCAGGCACTTATTACTCTGACAGAGGAGCAAATTATTATTATGTAGAGACACAACCTGTTTATTTTCAATTCAGCATTACCAAAGGTGATATAAAAGTGCATATGTCACCTATTCTGGATATCGGAAAGAAAGAAGCTGTTATAACTGTATCCGTAGAACAAAAAGGTATGTTAGATGTGCCTGAAGGAGCAATAATGATATACGACAAAAGTGTGCCTATACCTGAAAATGGACCTCCTCCTGTCCCAGATAAAGCCCAGAACTTAGATCCCGCCGGAAAAGCCCAAATTGATTATCCCATAGAAAAAAACAAAATATATGATTTGAGAGTTAAATACAACGGTTCACAATGGTATTTGCCAAACGAAGCAAATTTAAAATTCGGTACAATAGAACCAAATATAAGTGTAAATGTTAAAAGCATAGTTGAAAATTCAGGTACAAAGAAAAAAACAGCCAATTTGGAAGTAAGCCTTGCGTCCGAACTTACTGATGTTATTCCAGAAGGTCAAATAACCCTGTTTAATGATAATGGTCCAATTGGACAATCGGTGGATTTAACAAATGGAAAAGCAACTTTTGTTTTGAATGATTTAGAAGATAAAGAATATTCTTTGGATTTTAAATATATGCCTGATTACTCTCCTACAATACCGGGATTATTTATACGAAATGAATTAAACTATACTCTCAATGTAGCAAAAAAAGAACCGGCACCACAACAGCCACCACAACCACAACAGCCACAACAACCGCAACAGCCACAACAACCACCACAACCGCAACAGCCACAACAGCCACCGGCATCGAATATATCAACATACCATGAGCCAAGCAAAGAAAATACATATGTTGAAAGTGATAAAGCAATTGAATTAATCAAAAAAGCAGGTAAAAATAAAATAGTGACAATGGATGTTACAGATAATTTTAATTTCAGTTTTGATTTATTGAAAAACCTAAAAGATACAGGTGTACGTTTAATGGTAAACTATAAGGGTAAAACATACGAAATAAAACAAAGTACAGTAAACAAAATGCCAAGTAATTATATTCGCATAAATATTAAAGAGTATATTAACTATGCAAATGGTACTGTCCAAAATTCCGTAAATACTCAAAATACATAAAGCATAAATCCTCAAACTGGTGGAGTTTTTAAAACTGAAATGAAGATTGAACAAAATAAAGTTTTGCAAGAGAAAATTATGCAAAACACAGCAACAAAATCGAAAAATGAAAAAGGTTCAAGCGTTTTTGTAAATGATACCAAATCAATAACGATGTCACAAAATTCGCAGTTATCCAAAAATAGTGTTGCTGTTACCACAATATTGAGTGCAATAGTTATATTAGGTATAGTTGCCACCATATTGCTACGAAGAAAAAGTAAACTCTAATACTATTTAAAAGAGTAATATTACTTTTAAATAGTATTACTTTACGTATTATAATAAAGCTAAGATTTAGATTTATCTATTTCTTAGCTTTATTATTTTGTATGACAATCTTTAATACATTACAATTTAAAAATATAATAAAAATAAGTAATCAAACAAAGAATTATATGTACAAAAAATCTTTTTTTATTCAGTATTTAATTAGCAAAAAATTTAATGTCAAAGGCATAACCATCAGCTAATCCAGTGGCTTAATTAAGCCCTATAATGGCTTTTTTACAAACATTAGCACTAAATAGACTCCGAAAGGTCTGCCAACTGCATATTACCAATCGTCTATATTTAGGTGCATATACCACATAGCATTGACATCTCCACTTCGTATGTTCTAAACAATATATGTCCTTTTCTTCCGTTTTTAGGACCTCCTCGTAATATTTTTGTTATGAAGGCAGACCTTAACTTTAATTTATTACGAGAAGTTGTTTTCTTCCACCATAGCCCACTGACAGAGTCAGTTTTTCTCCCAAACATCAAAAATGGGCGTAAAAAAGCAGGAAACCTTGAAAAATATTTCCTGCCTGGTGTGCCACTGCATAGGTAGCAAATATTCAGTTTTTAAGTATTTATGTGTTGTCAAACTGGAAGGGTATTTTCCCTATGTAGTGCCACCACATTATTAAATAAAAGATAAAATCCAGCACGGTTTATGAAAATCGTCCTTATATATTTCACAATCTTTAAATTTCATAAGTGGCTATAAATCTTTATTTTACCCATTTTTTTCAATAATTTTTATTATTCTCGGTCTATTGTATCTCTGCATTATAAAAAAAATAAATCATAACATGCACTCAAAACAGAAGTTATAAAGAAAACCCAAAATGTGCCAAACCATATAGATAAAACTAATGGTAAAAAGCTGAAAACTATAATTGTTTCATGCACAAGTTCCGATTGACACATAGCTTGAATAATTTTTTCCCACGAATGAATATTTGAATCAAATAATGTTTTATCATAAGTCGGCATTTTTCTTTTCCACTTTTTAACTTGTAATTTATTATAAATATACGGCTCCCATTTACAAACTTTAAACCACTTTTTATTATAATCAACTTTATTATTCATAAAAAAATTGTATAAAGTACCGATAAATAATCTCATACAAAAATGATAAGATATAGTCCCAAAAGTTATTGTGAAAGATAAAGAAAATTGCCAATTTATAATATTATAACCAACAATAGAAACCATTGTTAAAGCTACAGATATAATAGCCATATTTTTCATTACCTTTTGCATTATTAACACCACGACCTTTCTAATAACAATCATTGTGCTTTATAAAAATAAATCAAATTTATTTAATTGTTAAAAAGCTTATTCTAGTCTGTACTTGCTCCATAATCTTCTATTATTCCTACGATTTCTTTCGTCGGATCACTCACATTTGTAAATGCTTCCGGAACAGCACCTACTATTACAGTTTCGGCAAGAACAATATTTGTATTAATTTTTGATGAAAATTTAAATCCCGGTAGAACAGTAGTTACTGTCATATTTATTTCAAGTATTATGCGGTGCCGTGTTTGGTTTATTCCCGCCTCGCGAAAATCATTTTCTATTCTTGTTGTTATGTAGTTTGATGGAATAAGTTTTATTTCAATAAAAGGACCTCTACCCGAAAAAATCGGTCCACCGATAATTGTACCCAGTGACAGACGAACCGTTTGCTCCTTAAAATCAGTTAAATGTGTAATTATTCTGTTTGTAATTGATGATTGCAAAGCATTCAGTTCTGCCATATTGGTTTGCAAAGATGTAACCACACCATTTTCTGAATATGTAAGAAAAACAAGATTTGAATATCTCAACCCATTTTCACTGATTTCTTCGTAGACAGACTGATTTATAATTTTCATTACTTTGTTTGTTGCCTGATTGGTTGCATAACTTTCTATCATTGGACTTATTTTGTTATTAAATGATACAACAAGGACAGAAATTATAATTAAAAGCAAGATTAAGATTAGTTTTAAACGAAGAAACTTGTGTTCTTTTTCCATATTTTTACCCCTTTTTTTTATTAAAGTACACTAATATATTAATATGTATATCAATAAAAAAGGTTTACATAAATATTTATAAAAAAACAGGCAACCAATCGATAAAGAGAAAGGTTGCCATTTTAAGATATAAGTTTATAATTTTGTTTTACATTTTACAAGAAGCAAATTCTATTCAAACGATTTTATCTTCTTCGTCAATTATATTTTCAGAAAAAAACTCAACCTTTCTGTATTTTCACAAAATTTCACCCAAAAGATAAATAATCAACAAATTATTTCAATCTACCCATTATTACAAATCTACCCGTACCATCTTGACGATATTTAACACTACAAGTAGAAAGAGTAAGGATTTTATCTTGTACTGTTGGTTTTATGTTATAGTCACGAATAGATAGCTTTAATGCTGTATCAAGTATTTCTTGATATGCCTTATCGTCCATATTTACACGTATATAGTCAAAGTTTGTATCTGTATAAAATACAGAAAAAATTTCAAATACAAAGTCTTCATTTACTGTGGTTATATGTATCTCTTTATGTGTATCTGCAAATTTATCATCAGTAAACTTAAATAATTGTGAAAATCTTTGACCGTCAGGATTATCTTTTAAATCACTGTGCCCATATATGATAGTATTCTTTTTTAGATTATCACGTGTACTTAATGAAGATTCATAATCAGCAAAGTAACAACCATAAATATTATTTTTTTTTCGTTCATCGCGGCGTTGGTAATATTCATTGTTGTGATACTGCAAAATGCTGTTATCAATAGTTGTATCAGGTATTTTTATCCAAGCAACAGTATCTGGATTTTTTTTGACTTCATACATAAGCTTATCTAAAATTTCTTTATCAGATGTGCTTTTATCTACTTCTTTTTGTAGTTCTGTTTTATTATCTTCTTTTTCTTCTGCTGTTTCCTCAGGTGTTATTACCTCGCCTTGCGGAACGTATGGTGTATCATCTATTTTTTGCTGTCGTTGTTTTTTATATATTTGTGTACCAACAATTGCTGTTATACCAACAATGCACAGTGTTAATATAATTGATAAAAATGCTTTCATATATTTCACCATTCCTTTTTTGTTATCTTGCATTTAGAAAAATAGAGATGAACTTTTGTGGCTCACCTCTATTTTTATTTATCATTCTTCTGTTTCTATTATTTCACTGTATTGTTCATCATCTTTACGTTTATTAAGTCTTGCATACTCAGTAGGTAAAAATGTTGTTGTGGTATTAATACCTGTATTTGGGTTAGGTTTGCCTGAGCCAAAGAAACCTTGTGTATTTGTCTTATTCTCTGCACCTACAATGTATCTGGTACTATATATATATGTACTCATATGATTTAGTCTTGTTGAGAATGTACCACGTGAATTTGTAACAAGTTCCCCATACAAATCTATTCTGTCACGTTCTTCATTATAATAGTACCATGTCGCTTTTTGATCTCTATACTGTCTGCCCAAACTCATCGTAAACAGCATAGGACCGGGAAGCGGACCATGATGTTTAAAATGTATCAAAACAGGTTCAACAGTATTATTTTGTGGATCTCTGTTAATAACATTAAATATCTTATCTTGTTCAGGAGAACGGAAAGATAATCCCAAATCGTATGTTGTTTCATAAGGAATCAATCCATCGGATATAGCAGTACCTGTAATCTGTAAACTGTAATCATTTCCTTGGAATATTATTGTTTTGTTAGGATATTCTTTTTTTAGTTTATTGAATACATCGGCTGATACAACCGTATATCTTGAAATATCAACAACTATTGGGTTTGGACCTGCAAAGTCGACCATTTCACTTGTAATTGGTTTAAAGTTACCTTGATGTTCTTCATCTTTACTGTAAACCAATATATTATAAGTCTTTTTCAGTTTTCCATCTTCGGCTGTAACGGTTATTGTTATTTCGTTTTCCCCTTCATCAAGCGATGTAGAGTAGTTATGTGAATAGTCACCCAACTTTTTACTGTCTTTAAATACTTCAATTTTTGCATGTGAATGTGCAGGTATCGGTATAATATCAACAGATGTAACCTCATCTTTTACCGCAACTTTATAATCTGTCACACTTGGGTGAAATTTCGGTGTCATTGTACCATAATCAACAACAAGAGATTTTAAATCCGCATTATCACTCTTAGGCAAAATATTTTCGTTACGAACAGTTATTTTATAAACCTTTTTGGTTCTTCCGTCTTCGGCTGTTACTTCAATAGTAACAAGTGTATATGGGTCGTATGACTTATACGGCTCGGAAGGTGTTCCCGAAACAAGTTTCTTTTTATTTATCGTCATCGTTGCATTTGGATGAACAGATTTCGCAGTAAATGTTACGCTTTCTTTTCCCTCGGGGATGCTAACTTTATATGTTGTCAAATTCGGAACAAAACGTGGTGAAAATCCTTCGCCACCATTTACAACCAAACTTTCCAAACGTGCCTCGTTACTTGGTTTATTACGTCTTATTGTAAGTTTATAAACCTTTGCAGGAGTTTTCGGATCTTCAGGTTTTACGGTAATTGTAACTATCTTTGTTTCACTTGCACTTATTTTCATTACTTCGCTTTTGTTTTGCTCTGTAATAATTACAGGTGGATTTTTACCTACTTGCAAAGATACAGTGGAAGATGTTGACATAGCTTTTGGCTGGATAGTCAGTTGTTCTGTATTTTTGTAGTCTACCGTAAATGCATATTCGGTAGTCTCGGGATTAAATGAAAGTTGTGGTATTTCCTTACCTTCAACATCAAAAATTTTTAAGTCTTTTAGTCTGTTTTCTTTATTAGGCTCATCACGTAAAAATCTTATTGTATAAGTTTTTTTATCTTCTTTCAGTCCGCTTTCCGGATAAATAGTAATTACAGCACTGAATTGTGATGTAAAATTATCATCATTTGGTGGACAAAGCAGATTATATGTTTGTTCATTATGTAACCCTGTTGTAAATTCTTGCGGAGATTTCTCAGTAATTATCGGTTGATTATTGCGGTTATAGAGCTGAATAACAACTTTTTGTGCAACAACACTTTCAGTTTTAAAGTTAATTTTACCGTTTGGCATAGAGAAAGGAATATTTACTGTATAGAAAGTATTTTCCTTATCAAAAGCAGGAGTCCCTACAAATTTAATAGTTTCACCCAAACTATCCAAAACTTCTAATTTAGACAGACTTGCATTGACATCAGGAGGCAGTCTTTTTATTGTAATTGTATATTCCTTTGTCAAACCGTTTTCTGCTGTAATAGCTATAATAAAGTTATTAATATCACTGTCACCATTATATTCTCCAATATCTATTGGGTGTTTAAGTTTCACATTAAACGCATCAACTTTGCACTTTGTGGAATCGGCTATCAATGTTTTTTTGTTATTACTATCGACACCAAACAGTTCTATTTTTTTCGCAAATATATGGTTTGTAACAGCTGAAAAGTCTACTTCTTTCACACTGTAAGGAGTTTCAAGGTTTATAATTCTTTTATCAGAATCTCCCGGAGTAAAGTTTTTGTCATTGATAAACTCCATTGTTTTATCCTTGGAATTTACGATGGACAGTGATTTTAAAGTATTGTCATTTGATGCTTTATCACGAACAATTTCAAAGATATATCGTGCAGTAGAACCGTCCTCTGCAGTAACTTCCAGTTCAAGCGTAGTTTTTATGCCTATTTGTAGTTTTGGATCGTTAGGAAGAGGTACAATAATACCTTCTTTTGTTATATTTGTATCACTGGTATCGTATGTACCTGTTTGGTTTGTTCCTATTGTGTATTTTATAACTTTATTTATACCGTTAAATACGTTAACAAAGGGAAAGAATTTAACTCTTTCAACACTGTAAGGAACAACTATACTAGGATAGTTATATTGTTCAGGTTTAAAATTAATATTAATTTCACCATTTGGATATACTTGGTTTGCATTTGGATTATTTTTCAGTTCATCAGAAACCAATTTTAAACTTTCAATTTCTTTTATATCACGAGGTGTAGAGTCTCTGATAGTTAAAAAGTGATTTGGAACAGTATCAAGATATTTTCTCTCTTTACCATTGTTCATAAATACATATTCAAGTTGTATGTCATCTGTACCTTTTTTGGTTGCATAATATTCAATGGTTATTGCAGCTTCCGTTTCAAATTTATTTTCGATTGGTGTACCCAGTACATAGGGCGAAGAGGTATTACCATCTATTATAATTTCTATTTCTCCTGCATTTGGCGTAGGCTTTACAGGTCTTATTACAACCGACTCTGCCCTACCAAGTCCTTTACCGAGATAAAGTTTCGCTTTATATTTATATGGTTGATTAGGACCGCCTTTGTAATTTGGCAATTTACCTCCACGATATGCGTCAAGTACTCGTGGCGCATATTTATTGCTGGAAATATTTGTTTCATACTCCAATGTTGAAGGATCTTTTATAAGTTCATCACCGTTTGCGCCCCTTGTTTCACTGACATACTCTATTCGTGGAGTATTACCGCTACCAATTATCGTAATAGGAATACTGTCTTTTTCACCATTTGCAGGGACATAAGTTTTTCCACCCAAAGTAACTGTCGGTATAAGTTTACCTGTTACATCTTCTTTAAATCTATTTAATGTAACGTTTAAAAATTTTCCTGTTGCCCTTGGAATTTCCACAACCTTGTCAGCTCCCGGCAAATTTGCAAATTGCGGATCAGGAACCCATTTCCAGCTGATATTGGCAAGCTCATCATCATTTAGATTTGCTTTACGTACTTTTGTAAGCAAATTAAACGGATAACGTATTCCTGTCAAAAAATCACCTTCGGCAAGTTCAATATACGGTTTTTTAGTATCGTCAGGTATCATAGATGTTCCATCATTTACTATATCGTTATATATTTCTTTTCTGATAATATCTTCTGACTTAACAGTTAAGATAAGCTGATCTTTTCTTGGAGGGAAAAAAGAAAGTATAATTTTATCTCCGGCTTTTACTTGATAATCATCTAAATTTATTTCAACTTTAAACGAATAGCTTGGCGGAAGCGTAACATTTAAAGTTAAAATATTGTTTGAAAATGATTGAGAATTTATGCGTGGTATTTTTCCATTAAAAATATCACAGCTACCAATAGCATTTTCTATTTGTTTTGATAGTGCAATTCCGGTATTTGGCGTTGTGCTTGATACAGATGTAATTTCCCATTCCATAGAGCTTTCTGTAATGATACCCAAACTACCTTGTGTAATTTCAACTATACCACCTTTGGAACCTAGACTTACTATACCGTTTTTTATACCTGTTTGGCTAAAATTTGGTAATAGAACATATTCCTCTATACCGGTAGCACCGGAAGAACCCGGAGTTGCAGTTGCTTTATATTTAACAACGCCACCACTGGGAGTACTGGCTGAACCTATTTTTATTTTTGTACCTGGAACCGTACCACTTGTTGCCGTTATTGTAAATGGTTGTTTGGAATTTAAAGCATAACCATTTGGCAAATGAGCTTCAAGCATTGCTGAACGTCCTTCTACTATTTCCAATATATCCATTCTTTCACGCCAAGATGTAGATGAAAAAAACAAATATTTATCTGCTAAATCATTATTTGGTTTTGCTCTCGCAGCCGCCAATGCTGTATTAAACACCATATCTTTGCCACATAAAAAGACCATGGCAACAGCCATTAGTCCACAAGATGTGCGTTTCAATATATTTTTACTAATCTCAAAGATTTTATGCCTTTTTTTAGTATAAAAATCCATAATTTAAAATAGCTCCTTTGTGTAAATAATTAATAAAAATTATCTGTATATAATTCACATATATATTTGCGCATTTATATACAAGTAAAAAAGTTTTCATATTTTGTTGCATACTGTCATATTATATCATCTTTTATACATATCGTCAAAATAAATTTAAAATTTATAAGATAAAAAATTATATTTAAAATTATTGTTTTTCTGTTTATTTTTAAAGAAAAAAATAATTTTCATATTTAACACAAAGTTATCAACTGATTTTACATGATAATTATGTTTTAAATAAACAAATATTTAAATTTATAAGATGTTTTAATAAAAAACTAAATAAAATCAAAAATATT
>JAHHTR010000064.1 GCA_020024515.1 Angelakisella sp. | reverse complement strand
CCTTTGCAGTGTTGATTTTTTTATTGATCTCCTGCATTTCCTGTTCTGTCTTTTTGCATTCGATAGATTTAGTTATGTTGTTCATAAAGTCATTGACTATGTTTTGACTGTTCTTGCAGAGCTTATTGAAAGCTTTTACAAAGCAGTCTTTTATTACATCTTCGCTGATTGATTTGGAGTGAAAACAGTTTGATTTACCGTGTTTCACCGTGTTCAGTGGTTGTGATTATATTTTCTTTTTCAAACTTAACCGCAACCACTATTTCTTTTAGCTCCCTTACATATTTCAGCGTGTCGATTGTGTTTCTCGCAAATCTCGATATGCTTTTGGTTATTATCATATCTATCAGTCCCATTTTTTCATCGGATATCATTCTTTGAAACTCCGCTCTGTTTTTTACCTGCGTACCCGATATTCCAAAGTCAGCATAGACGTTTATGAACTCCCATTCTTCATTTTGCTGAATTAAGTTTGTGTAATAATTCACTTGCGCGTTATAGCTGTTCAGCTGTTCGTCATTGTCTGTGCTTACCCGGCAATATGCTGCCACCCTTAATTTCTTTGCTGTCATTTTGGCAAGATTGTATTTGTTTTTCTTACCTTCGATTATTTGTACCTATGGTTTCATATTGTACACTCCTTGTTATAATAAATTTAGAAATTTAGGTTAATAAAGGAGCCTATCTCCTAAAATTAACTGTATAATTATACAGTTAAACAGAGTGTAGAAAAAGCTTGTGTCTTTTTATGAAAAATTATTTTATTTTCAAATAACCTTCTTATACTGTATGAATGATTTAAATTATTTTAGATTTACAAGAGTGTTAAGTATCTTAAACTTATGCGGCATTTGCAAGTGGCGGAAGTTTACCTTCTGTGCGAAGCTCAGGACCATTGAGTGATTTAACGTTAGGTGTGCGACCGTCTTCTGATTTGGGGATTTCCAATTCACCGTTTTTAACTTTTTCATATATTAAGGATTTTTGTGGGTCATTCAAATCAGCTCCAACAATTTTCCAGTTGTTATCACATTCAGGCATAAGTGGTTTGCCTAACTTTGCAACATATTCAGATATCATATCACGAACAGCACCGCCTTCGTAATATACATCTTCCGGTTTAATAAGACCTGCGCCTGTTAAACCGCCATAACGGTAATTATTAAGAGCAAGTTTTACTATTTGGTCGTCGGCAAGTGGTTCACCTTTAAATTTAACGTTTATAATTCTTTGACCAACAGGTTTTGAAATATCAATTTCATAGTCAACACCTGCGAACATATCGTAATTATACATACGTATTTCAGGATTGAAACTGATAGTCACATCACCAGGTTTATATTGATTAAAGAATTTACCCGCTTGTTCTTCCATTATGGCTTTCAGTTGTTTGCCTGTAACCATAACGCCAAACAGCGTATTGTCATATTTATATATTTTAACGCTGTCTCTGTCAAGGAAAGGACCTTTTTCCAAATTAGCGTCTGATATAAACAGAGCCGCAAGAGATACATCTGCATTCGCTTGCTCCATTTGTACTTTATTAACCAAATCAATTATTGGGTTATCTTCTATGATAGCTCTTGGAATACCTGGCAGTTCAAATACAGGGTTCATAAATGTTTCGCCAACTTCACCTATTTGTTTACCTGCTATTGCAAGACTGTTTTCATGCAAATCTTTGTATCTTTCCAAAAAGTCCTTGTCAGGAGCATATTTAGATGCGTCAATAAGTTCGCCTTTTTTGTTTGTAACTGTCCATTTACCGTCTTTTACTTCCAAATCAACGGAAATTTTACCTACAAATTTACCGTTATTTGCTGGCTCGATAACTGGACAACCATTTATAACTTCTTCTATTGTGGAATGCGCATGTCCTATAAATAGACCATGTATACGATCACCATATGCTTCTGCAACAGCAGTCATACCTTCTGTACCATATTCACCGTCAGGACCATAATGAACGCTACCGATAATAACATCTGCTTTTCCTTCCAGTTCATCTAGAATTTTAGCTGTTTCTTCCATAGGTGATGTAAAGCTCATATTATCATAGTGAGTAGGATCTGATTTTTCCCATTGTGGAATATGTGGGGCATTTATACCAAATACAGCTACTTTAATGCCATCCACATTAAATATTTTGTACGCATCTAACCAACGTTTACCATCTTTATAAATATTGCCGGCAAGTGATGTGCCTTTAAATTCTTTTATTGATTTTTCCACAAAATTAAAGCCAAAGTTAAACTCATGATTTCCAAGAGTCCAAGCATCATATTTTAAGTAGTTCATAGCGTCAATAATCGGAATTGGATCTTCTTTCAAAAAGTGTTGAATATAGTTCGCCTGAATTGTATCTCCGGTATCCAAAAGAAGTAAATTGGGATTTACTTTTCTTTCTTCGGCTACAACAGTTGCACAGTGAGCCATACTTGCTTTTTGTTCTTTGTTTGACGCATAGTCAAATGGATTTACCATACCATGCAAGTCACTTGTCTGCAATAAAGTAATAGTTTTCTTATCGCCTTCTTTAAGCGTTGACGATGTTGATGTTGCGATTGATGTTTTGTCATCTGTTGTTGGATTGGCTGTTTGGTTTTGACAGCCTGTTATCATTGAGATAACAAAAATCACTGACAATAACAAAGCGAAAATTCTCTTATTAATATTCATTTTTTCCTCCTTAATAAATTTCAAACCGTTTTATACAGTAAGTATGAATAAATAATACATTTTTTATCTACAAATGTCAATAGTTTTGTTATTTTATCTAAAAAAGAACTAAACTATAATAAATATACTAAGAATAGAGGTTATTTGAATTTGTTATTTGTTCATTTTTATTTGCCACTAGAATATCAAAAAAACTTATGTATATTTAACAAGGTGTAGCTATTGACATTTATTTTGTTTTGTTCTAAAATTTTAATCACATTAAGATAATTTAACCAAATATTGTATTTTTTGTTAAATGTTATACAATTTTTTGTCTTTATTATTAAGGAGAACGACAATGAGAAATCGCAAAAATTCAGTAAAAAAGTCAAATAATATATTAACTTGTCTGCTGGCAATGTCAGTTATGGCTATAACTGTATTTGGACTTATTATTTTTTCTTTTTTATCGGAATACTCAGCTGTTAATATCTTAGTTTTATTGATTTTACAACCTCTGGTAATAAACTTTTTTTTAGTTATACTGAAAGAAAATAAAAATCCATTGCCTGCTTTTGTAAATAATTGTCAAAATGAAATCTTTCATGATTATAATCCCAAAAATTTTTTTAAAAAATATAAATTTTGCAGGCAATGGATTAAATTAACCAAAAAATTTAAAATAAAAATTTTAAAGCTATATGAAATTTTGCGTTCAAAGCAAATCGCAGTTGTGTCAATCTTGAATGCGATATTTATATTGTCTGTCAATATTTATTTTTGGATATCGATAAAACGATTTTATAGTTATAAGAATAGTATAATAAATCCCATTGTTTTTTCTGTAATTTTTTTGGTGTTTCTTGTTTTTGAGATTTGGTGTCAACATATTAAAAAAGACAACTCTGCATTAACTCACCGACATATGGTAATTTTAACAAATCTGCAAAATTCAATAAAAAATCTGAAATTCTTATTTCTCGCAGCAACTCTTATTTCATCAATGCCACTGCTGAATTTGTGGGATTTATATAAATTTTTTTTATTTATTTTAATCACGTTGTTTACAACACAGACAATTGTCACAGTGTTTTGGTACAGTGTTCGCCTAATTAAACATGAATTAATTACAAATCCTGATATTGCATTTCATTTTTTCAATGCCAATAAAGAAGATTTTGATATAGTTACATATCTTGAAAAAAATTCAGGTGTAACCATGCGTTCATTATGGAGTATTTTACTCATTAAAAAAGCTTTGCCTTATATGTGTTTAATCAGCGTGGCTTTTTTATGGTTTAGTACAGGTATCGTGCAAATTCAGCCAAACCAAAGAGGAGCGCTGTATAGATTCGGTAAAATGTCACCAAATATAATAACGCCAGGTATTCATATTACTTTACCTAGACCGTTTGACGTTGTGGACGTGTATGACACCGAGAATTTAAAAGCAATAACTATCGGCTATACTTCTGAAAACGCTATCGGTGACAATCTATGGACAGAAAACCATGGAGGGGAAGAAAACAAATTACTGCTTGGCGGAGGAAATGAATTGGTTTCCATAAATCTGAGAATAGAATATAAAATCGAAGATTTATGCGACTACCTTAAATGTAGCAATTCTCCCGAAAAAATACTGGAATCGGCAGCTTACGAGGCTATTACTTCAAAAACAATAAGCACAAATCTTGAAACGCTTTTGGCAACCGACAGAGTTGCATTTTCAAAAAGTTTTGAAAACGACCTTGTAAAACGTATTTCCCGATACAATACAGGGCTAAAAGTAGCGAGTGTTATTGTTGAAAGCATACACCCTCCGATAGAGGTTGCCGAAATTTATCAAAAGATAATCAGTGCCGGAATAGATGCGGAGAAAATTATTTTGCAGGCAGAAGCACGCGCGGCAGTGACACTTGGAGATGCCACAAGAACGTATGATACAGATATAAATATTGCGAAAGCAAAAAGTTATAACAATATTGCTCAGGCAAAATTTTCTGTCGCTGAATTTATGGCAAGTTTGGAAGCTGATAAATCTTATGGTTCAGCTTACAGATACTATAAATATTTAGATGCTCTGAGAAAAGCTTATTCAAATGCAAATATTGTTATTATAGGAGAAGGTATAGACAGTTCAAACATATATTTGGGCAAATTACCATAAAAGGGGAATTTTTAAATGTGTGATACAAAATGTGAAATAAAAACAAATTCAGGTTTTTCAGCAAAAATTTTAAGATATACTATTGCTGTTGCCGTTGTTGTAGTTTTGTTTTGGTTTGGATTTACTTGCGTTGTGCGCGAAGGAAATTGCGCTATAATTTTTAGATTTGGCGCAGTAAGAACAGAAATTGCGGAAGCGGGGATATACTTAAAGCTTCCTTGGCCATTCGAAACTGTTGTTACATTTGATGACCGACTTCAATATTTAAAAGCAAAAGCCCTAGAAACAACAACAAAAGACAAACGTAATATAATATTGCAATCATCTGTTATATGGAAAATAGAAAATCCAATACTTTATTATAATAGCGTAGGCGTAAATAACTCAGTCGAAACATATATTAACGATCAGGTATTCAGCGCAACAAACAGCACGCTCGGTGCCTACGAATTAACATCGCTTGTTTCTACAAACAAAGAAGAAATAAAAATCGAAGAAATACAAAATGAAATATATAAACGCGTTAAGGAAAATTGTCTGAAAAACTATGGAATTGATATTGTAGATGTAAGTATTATGACTCTTTCTTTGCCAACAAACAACTTAAAAAGTATATTTGATCAAATGACTGCCGACAGACAAAAGGCAATAGACACTATTATTTCAAACGCAAAAACCCAAGCGAACAAAATAGAGAGTGATGCAGATGTTGAAGCGGCAAAAATTAAAGCGGAAGGGATTACAAAAGCCGCTGAAATCAATGCAAAAGCTGAAACCGAAGTTGCAAAAATTTATGCGCAAGCACAACAGACAAATATAGAACTATATAAATTCTTAAAAGAACTTGACACTGTTATAGCATCTGTCAACAAATCATCTATACTTGTGGTTAAAGCAGACGAGTATCCGTTTAATATATTAAAAAAATATTCATCGGTTATGAAACCCGGAAGTAATGAAATCGCAATAAATGATTTAAATTATATAATGACACAATTAAATAATGAAGACAGAGATGCCGTAACTTCCGCCATATCAAATTTATTGGCAGAAGAAGCGAAAAGTATAGGTGAACCGAAATGAAAAAAGGATCATTATTTACCGATATTCTTCAAACTGCCACAAAATACTTTGTGGCGATAGTTATAGTTGTAATAATATGTATTCTTTGTTCGGGAATATGTATTATTAAAAGCGGAAATCAGGCTATTATTTTGCGTTTTGGTAAAATTGTCGGAAAGACTTACGAAGAACAAGTTCATGGACCGGGATTATTGCTTGCTTTTCCGTATATAATCGATGAAGTAATCATTGTGCCGACTGATCAGGTTTTTGAGCAGAGCGTTACCACACACGATACAGAAAGAAAATACAGAAAAACTTCGGAAACCGGTTATATAATGACAGGTGACAATAATATTGCTGTTGTGTCAGCATCTGTAAAATACACTATATCCAATCCGATAAGATATGCGCTTAATGTCAAAGACTTGCCATCAATTATAGATGCCTGCGTAAGTTCTGCAATGGTAGACGAGGCGTCATCTATGAAGGTTGACGTTTTGCTTACCAATGGTCAAGATTCTTTTACACAGGCAATTTTGCAAAGATCACAGGAAAAACTCAATAAAATAGATGTTGGAATAAATCTAAACAGCATAGAACTCACAAAAGTTGCTATGCCGGAAGAAGTAAGAGCGATTTATGAACGTGTAAACTCAGCAACCGTTGAAGTTTCCACACTTTTGGGTATTGCAAATCAGTATAGGGAAAAAACTTTACCTAACGCACGCTCCGCGGCTGATACAATTATTTCAAAAGCCAATTCCGAATATGCAAAAAAAGTTGCTGATGCAAACAAAGATTTAGCAGAATTTTGGGGCGTATTGGAGGAATACAAGACAGATCCGGAAAGTGTGAAAACTCGGATTTATTCGCAAAAAGTATCTGAATTTATGAGCAAAATCGGTTCTGTACGCATTGTGGCAGACGGTGATACGAAATTATTTATCAATCCAAAAGTAACGGAGGATACCACTTATGGAAAATATTGACAATATGGGGGCAAATAATTTAAAATCACTTTCAAAAAACAACTTGACAGAAGCAGGCAGAAAAAAACTGACTTTGGAAATTTTAAGTGGTATGATTGCTCTTTCGTGCTTAATAGTCGGACTTATTTATACATATATTTTAAAATATCCATATCAAACCGTACCGCAATTACTTTATTTTTTTGGATTTATGCTTGAAGGTATCCCCATAATAATCACAGGATTAAAAGGAATTTTCACAAAAAACCTTACGAATGCTATGGAGATACTTGTGGCTATTGCAATTATTGCCTGTGCGTTTAATCAGCAACTGATTTTGGCGCTTTTAATACCTTTGATACTGAATTCTGTTCATATTTTGGAAGAACGCAGTATACTGGGTGGCAGAGATGTTATAGAAGGTCTCAAAAATATGCAACAAGATACAGCCATTTTGTATGAAAACGGCAAAGAGAGTATTGTTGATGCAAAAAAACTTAAAGTCGGACAAAAAATTATAGTTAAATCAGGTTCGGGAATACCTATTGACGGTGTTATTATACATGGGGAAAGTCATATCGATGAAAAGTCATTGACCGGTGAACCAACTCCTGTATACGTAAAAAACGGTGATCCTGTATATGCAGGCACTGTAAATATTGATGGTACACTTATTGTGGAAATATGTAAAGAATATATTGATACTTCCTTTTCTCAAATTTTAAAACTTCTTGAAAAATCTGAGTCTATGTCGACTCCGGAATCGCGAATTGTAGATAAATTTTTAATTTATTATATTCCCTTTGTACTCGTTATTGCATCGGCAGTGGCGCTTATTACACGAGATGTTTCAAAAGCTATCGCTATTTTGGTTGTATCTTGCCCTTGCGGACAAATGCTCGCAAGTCCTGCGCCAATGATTGCATCTTTGTCTATGGCTACCAAAAAAGGTATTCTTATAAAAAATTCCAAATTTTTGGAAAGCTTAACAGAAATTAAAACAGTTGTTTTTGATAAAACAGGTACACTCACAACAGGTATTTTGTCATTAACTGATATTGTGCCATATAAAGATACTTCAAAAGAACTTTTGTTATCCTGTGCAAAGGCAGTGGCTATTGGCTCTACCCACCCTGTTTCAAAGGCAATCGTTAATTATACGGAGGAGAACTGTAAATATTCTCTACCTCTTACTGTACACGAAATATCCGGTTACGGAATGGAGGGAAAAAGTTCTGATGGTAAACAAATAGTTCGTTTGGGTAAATTGGAATGGATTGAAGAATGTGGCTGTACTATTCACAAAGATTACATAACCGATCCTATGTCTAGCGTAAGCTACGTAACTCTCAATAACGAACTTTTGGGATATATCTGTTTTAATGATACGATTAGGGAAAAAGCAAATCAATGTGTCGTTTCTTTAAAAGAAATAGGCGTAGAAGAAACAGTTATGCTGACAGGCGACCGCAAAGAACCTGCTGAATATATAGCGCAAAAAGCAGGAATTGACAAAGTATTCGCTAAACTTCTTCCACAAGATAAACTTAATTATTTTAAAAAACTTGACAAAGCAGACAGTAAAATATTGGCTGTTGGTGATGGAATCAATGACGCTCTTATATTAAGCGAAGCAGATGTCGGTATAGCAATGGGCGCTATGGGAAGCGACCTTGCCATAGATTCGGCGGATATTGCCCTTATGAACAATGACCTTACAAATATTCCATATATTATAAAGCTTGCATTAAAAACAAAAAAGATTATTTATCAAAATTTTATTCTGTCTATTTCTTTAAGTTTTATTATGATTTTTCTTTCCGCATTCGGTGTTATAAATGCTCTTTTAGGTTCATTTCTTCATAATATAGGGGCATTTATAGTACTTTTTAACAGTTCGAGAATTCTTAAAGAAAATAATGAAAACAACAAACAAAAATTAAATTAACGCTACATATTCACATATTATAAAAATAGACTTGACTTCATATAAAAAAAGAAGTCAAGTCTCAGTTTGTTGAAAAAGTCTGATTTTATCGGACTTTTTCGACAGACTGGACAAAATATTTTATATTTTATTTGAAATAAATATTATTGTGCTTATTTTTTATTTGTATTTTTTTATGGTATGTGTATATGCCACTATTACAAAAAGCATACCATATTTGCAAAAATTCACTCATCTATCCAAATATAGATAAACTTTTATACGATGAGTATACATTAATATTTTTCATCTTTTTTCGTTTATTTTAATAACTTTACAATACCAAATAAAAATATTTAAACTAACAAAACAATATAAATTGTTTGTTATGGATATTGGTCTTTATAGTATCAATACCATTATTTATTTTAATTATCTATATTGATTTTAAAATGCGTGTACTATTACTCTATCTAAGTATATCTGTTATCATACTATTTATTATTATTGATAAAACGAAAAATAATAATAAAATTATATTGCTGCATTAATGCTGAATTTAACAAATTTGCAAATAAACTTTTATTGTGCTATAATCCTACAAGGTGTTAAACAGTTATACAAAAATAATAACTATGAGAGGAAATTATGGACAAAAAAGCAAGTTATTTTCAAAAAAACACAGTGTTAATTTCACTGTCACTATTATGTACATTTTTATGGGGAAGCGCAAGCCCTGCAATTAAAATCAGCTATGAATTATTCAAAATAGATTCAAACGACCTATACAGCAAATGTCTTATCGCAGGTATACGTTTTTTTATTGCAGGTCTTATTGTAATTATATACGAAATGATATGCAACAAAAAATTCTTATTACCGCCTGTTAATGAGCTTCCAAGTCTAATCAGTTTGGGACTTGTGCAGACATCTCTGCAATACATATTATTCTATACAGGTCTTGCATATACCACAGGAGCAAGAGGAGCTTTATTTTCTTCACTTGACGGATTTTTTATAGTGTTGATTTCCCCACTTATTATTAAAGGACAAAAACTGACTCCGTTAAAAATTTTTGGTTGTATTCTTGGTTTCTTTGGTTTGGTTCTTACAAGTGTAGGTACAGATTTTTCTCAATTAGCCGGCTTTGATATTCGTGGAGAAGGTGCGGTAATACTATCTTCATTATGTTTTGCGGTTACTTTCTTCTATGCAAAAAAACTTATGAACAGAATGTCACCACAAACAGTTACAGGTTGGCAAATGATGCTTGGCGCTATTGTTCTTATAGTTATAGGTCTTGTCGGTGGTGGCAGTATATATTGGGGAAGCGGTATAAAAGCAATATTACTTCTTGTATACTTATGTTTACTATCATCTGTCGCATATACAGTATGGAGTGTTTTAATGAAATATAACCCAGTAAACAAAGTATCTATACTAAAACTATTTACTCCTATTTGGGGTGCAATTCTATCATCTATAATACTTCAAGAATCACCATTTACTCTAATTAATATAACAGCCTTAATTTTGGTTTGTTCAGGTATTTGGCTAATCAATCGTGAAGCATAAATATTAAGTCATACAAAAAAAGCGAGCTTATTCTATCTTTTTGGTAACATAAGCTCGCTTTTAATTATTTCTTTTTTTACTTTATATAAATTTTTATTGATTTTATAAACTGTATTTTTATTAATAATAAATTCAATACCACATATTATAAAAAATATTATTGTAAAAATTGCAAAGTAAATAACAATACCTATTAAGCTGTGTTCCATCCAATAATTAATATATGCAATTGGCAAAAAACACAGATGTAATAAAAAAATATATTGTTGTTTGTTTTGTAATACTCCAATATTCTATTTCCCATATCACAGAGCTAGCTGAAAAAACAGTACCTATCATTCCACTTAGAACTGTTTGCAAAATAACAGCATTAATTTCACTACCTACCATATTAACAAATTCAGGTACACAATGATAAAAACCACCATCGCCAAATATTATAGAACTAAATATGGATAATACATAGCCTATTGAAATTCATATCGGGAAACCATTTATCCCACGCAAAACTATTTTCTTTTTCATAATATCGCTCCTTATACTCCCAATATTTTTTTATTTTTGATACATATCTTCGTGATACATAGGTAACAGTATCATTTGATAATCTAGCACAAATTGTTCCAACAAAGTTTATATCAAAATTTTTTACTTTTGTAAGGTTTATAATTTCCGAATTTGATATACGTACAAATTGCTGTGTATCTAAACGTTTTTCTAATTCATAAAGTCTCAATTTTAATGTATACTCACCTTTTTCTGTTACTGCAAACACCTTACTGTTATTAGTGTAAATATGTATTAAATTCGATTTCCCCAAAATTTTTATTTTATCATCTTTTCTCCCTGATATAATTTGTGGAACTTCTTTTGACAATTTATTTACAATATCATTTATTTCTTCTGTCATTGATGCTGTTAATATTGTTATCTTTGGTTCTTTACATTCACTATCTATCTTAATTTCAATCTACATATCTTTATAACCTCAAATTTATAACTATTGATTAATTTAAAAATATAAGTGGTATAGAAACTTAAATTAACTGTCAGTTATATGCAAAATTATATAATATTATGCTATTTTCATATTGCTTTATTAAAACTTAAATATTGCATATAATAATATTTAATATTGTATATAGTTTTGCATACTTTTGGTTTGCAAGTAAGTATATGCTATGTTATAATTAAACACAAGATATTAAATTTGTATACAAAGTCAATTATTATGGAGGTATTAAGATGAAAAAAAACTTATTATATATTTTTGCTGACCAATGGGGGGCTCAATCAATAGGCTATAACGATCCACAGATAAACACACCGAATATGAATGCAT
>JAHHTR010000063.1 GCA_020024515.1 Angelakisella sp. | reverse complement strand
AAGCAGAAGCACTATATTTTATGCTGCAGCAATAGGAGTCATTATTGCGATTATCATAACAATTATTTTTGTTAATGTGAAAAGTTATATTGCTAAACAAGACGACAAAAAGAAATAAGTTATTTTATAAAATTAGAAGTTAAATTAAGTCTATCAGAAATATTTATAACACTTGTGAAGATAAAAGCAGAGCTTTAAATTTAGTTCATTCTTAATTAGAAATTTTTTAAAGATTAATTATATATGATAATTAGTTAAATCAAAATATCGTATATCGTCAATAAAACGCATATTTAGTTGACTTAGCAGCTTGTATTAAAGTATTATTATATAAAAAAGTGTAATCATAAAATTTTTAGGGGACGGAGGAATAAAAATGAGTTTTATAGAGTTTGACTCAGTATATAAAAGGTATAAGATGGGAGAAGTTGTTATCAATGCTGCTGATGGTGTAACCTTTAATATTGAGCAAGGAGAGTTTTGCGTTATTGTTGGTGAAAGCGGTGCAGGTAAAACAACTGTTTTAAATATGCTTGGAGGTATGGATAGTTGTGATGACGGAAAAATTCGTGTTGCTGGCGAACTTATAAATGATTTCTCATCTAAAAAACTCGTTGAGTACAGACGTAATGATGTTGGATTTGTTTTCCAATTTTACAATTTAGTACCTAACCTTACAGCACTGGAAAATGTTGAACTTGCAACTCAGATAGTTGATAAATCATTAAGTGCTTCAAAAACGCTTGAAAAAGTTAATCTTGGTGACCGAATAGATAATTTCCCGTCTCAACTTTCAGGTGGTGAGCAGCAAAGAGTTGCCATTGCAAGAGCTCTTGCAAAAAATCCTAAGCTTTTACTCTGCGATGAACCGACCGGTGCGCTTGACTACAAAACAGGTAAACAGATTTTGGCTCTTTTGCAGAATACTTGTAGAGAAACAGGAATGACTGTTATCGTTATTACACACAACAAAGCAATAACTCCAATGGCTGACAGAGTTATATCTATGCGGAGCGGTCGAGTATATAGCATGGAATTAAATGATAATCCTATTCCAGTTGAAAGGATAGAGTGGTAATGAATAAAGCTTTTTTGAAAGAAGTGATACGTTCTATTCGACGTAGTAAGACAAGATATATCTCTATCATTGCGATTGTTGCATTAGGTACCAGCTTCTTTGCAGGAATAAAAGCTACTGCTCCAGATATGAAAGAAACAGCAGCGTTATATTTTAAAGAAAATAACCTTATGAATATTCGCATTATATCTCCTGTCGGATTGACACAGGAAGATTTAGAGGCATTTAAAGATATTGAAAATGTAGAAGCAGTAATGCCCTCTCGCTTTGTTGATGGCATATTAAAGGCAGATGGAAAAAGTATAGGTGATATTGACGGTTCAGAAATGACCTGCCGTGCAATTTCTCTTGACTTTAAAAAAGCTAAAGAATTTGCTGAAAACCGAGAAGGTTCATCAGATTATATTAATCGTGTAGATCTTATAGAGGGCAAATGGCCCAGTACTCCAAATGAAGTTGTCGTTGACTCAAGCACACTTTCTGCACCTGAGCAGTTTAAAATAGGCAAAACCTTTTCACTTAGTGGTGACGGAAGTAATATTGAGAACAAACTTAAGATTACAGAATTTAAAATTGTAGGTATTGTAAGAACACCTACATATATTTCTTTTGAACGTGGTAATACAAATATAGGTAGCGGAAAGCTTGGAACTTTTGCGTATGTCTCTGATGAAATTTTCAATTTTGATTATTATACAGAAGCATATATAAACATAGCAGGAGTCAAAGAATACAGCCCTTACAGTGAAGAATACTCAAAAGCTGTTGACAAAGTATTTAAAAGAATTGAAGAACTTGAAAAAGATCGTCTGCCTATTAGAATTGAGGCTGTACGAAATGAAGTTGAGCCAAAAGTAAGAGACGGCTCAAAAAAGCTTATACAAGCAAAGCTTAATTTTGATAAAAAGATCTCAGAAGGTCAAAAGCAGGTTGAAGAATTAAAGCATCTTGCTGAAAACGGTCGTCAGATGATTGAAGATAAAAAAACGCAGTTTAATATTTCTCTTTCAAGTGCACAAAAAGATCTTTTGCAAGGCACAAATGACTATAATGAAAAGTATAAACTGTGGCGTAAAAAACAAGATAATTTGAATCAAGCAAAATTACAGCTTGCCAAGCTTGAAAGAGCTCAAAATGATTATAACAGAGCAGTTGTTGTTCTTGACAATGCCAAAGTAAACCTTAAAACGTATGAAGCAAACATTAGAACACTTGAAGAACTTGTTGTAAACACAAGCAATGCTCTTGAATATGTTCAACAAAGCCAAGATAAAAACAACAAGAACATGGAACAGTGGCTTGAAGAGTCTGGACTTCCGCCCGAAGAAATAAAGAAAATAATGAGCGCTTTTCATGGAATTACAGCAACTGGTACTGCAGATGAAATGATCGCTTATTTAAAGCCACTTTTGGATGATTATCAAAAGCAACTTCAAATAAGCCGTGAAGAATTGACAAAAGCTAAAGCTGAGATTTCAAGTAGCGAAATTAATATTGAACGAGCAAAAAAAGAGCTCAAGAAGTACGAAGGTGCTAAAGAAAAAGCAACTCAAGCTGAAATTGAATTAGCAGAATTTGAACGTAAATTAAATTCTGCTAATGTTGATCTTAGTTTAGGACAGCTTGAACTTACTATGAGTCAGCAGCAATTAAAGAATGAGATTGAACTTGCTGAAACTAAGCTTGCCGCTGCTGAAGCGAAAGCTAAAACCGCAGATGCAGACTTTAAAGCTAAAAAGGAAAAGGCTGAAAAAGAACTTGCAAATGCAGAGCTTGATTATAACGAAGCTAAAAATTTTCTTGAAAATCTTGATACTGCTGAATGGATGATACAAGACAGAGATGATCTGCCAGGTTATTCCGGATATGAACAAACGGCTGATAGAATGGGTGCTTTTGCTCAGGTGTTCCCTATATTCTTCTTCCTCGTCGCCGCTATGGTATGCCTTACAACTATGACAAGAATGGTAGAAGAAGAACGCACACTGCTTGGTACTTTAAAAGCTTTAGGTTACAGCAATATGACTATTATGAGTAAATTTATAATTTACTCTCTTAGTGCGTGTTTGATAGGTTCTGTTATAGGCGTGTTGCTCGGTTTTTACATCTTCCCAAAAGCTATTTTTGCAGCTTACGGAATTATGTATGACTTGCCGCCTTGTGTAATCAAATTTAAGTGGAATTACGCTTTAACAGGTATTGCTATTTCTGCTTTATCTACAACCGCTGCGGTTATGCTCGCCTGCTATAAAGAACTCACTTCAGAGCCTGCACAACTTATGAGACCAAAACCGCCAAAGGCAGGTAAGCGTATTATCCTTGAACGCATCCCCTCTTTATGGTCTAAAATGAACTTTACTTCAAAAGTCACAGCCAGAAATCTTTTTAGAAACAAAAAAAGAATCTTTACAACACTTATAGGCGTTGCTGGATGTACAGCGCTTTTACTTACAGGCTTCGGTCTCGGCGACTCCATAAGTGCTATTATGGATAAACAGTTTGGTCAAGGCGGTATCTGCAACTATGATGTACAGATTGTTCTTAGTTCTGAACATACAATAGACAGTGGCATAGAACCTGAAATAATGAAAAAGATACGCAGCAAATCAGAAATAAAGAATGCTATGCTTAATCATATGGAAGTTACCTCCGGTACTTCTGACCGTACAGACGAAGTTCTTGAAATTAACTTACTTGTTCCAGATAAAAAAGAAAATCTCGGTAATTTTGTAAAACTTCAAGACAGAAAGACTCGCGTTCCTATAACTCTTGGTGATAACGGCGTTATTATTTCTGAAAAACTCGCTCAAAAGACAAATACAGAAATAGGCGAAAAAATAACAGTTACTGTGGGAGATAAGAAATATAAACTTCCTGTGTCCGGAATTGTTGAAAATTATACTTTCCATTATGTATATGTCTCCCCTGCTATGTATGAAAAAACATTTGGAACAGAGCCTAAATTTAACTATGTAACAGCAATTCTTTCTGATAAAATTGACAAAGCAGCAAAAGAAAGTCTAGCGGTTGAACTGATGAAAGACAGTGGAATTGACGCAGTTGCTTATACAACTCAAATTATAGATACATTCGGAACAATAATTGACAGTCTTAATCTTGTAGTGGGAATATTTATTGCATCAGCAGGGGCACTTGCTCTTGTAGTTCTTTACAATCTTGCAAATATTAACCTAAATGAAAGGACAAGAGAAGTTGCAACAATAAAAGTTCTTGGATTCAGGGATAGAGAATCAAGCCAATACATTCTCCGTGAAAATGCTATTTTAACCATTATGGGTGTAATGCTTGGACTTGTTCTCGGTGTTTTCTTACATCAATATGTTGTTTCTGTTGCGGAAATAGACGTTGTTATGTTCGGTAGAACTATTAAACCGCTTAGTTATGTATTTGCAGTAACTCTTTCCTTTGTTTTTTCTTTTCTTGTTAATCTTATAATGCACAGAAAACTTAATAAGGTAGACCTTGTAGGCTCACTCAAAGCAATTGAATAAATTTATGCAAAGGAGGAGAAGAAAATGAAAAAGAGCTTTGTTAGTATAGCTCTTTGCATAGCATTGCTTATATCAAGCATAGTTTGTGCAAACTATGCTTATGCAGATAGAGCGAATATAAAAACTGAATCTAAAAACTCTTGGATGTCTGACATTTATATTCGAGAAGGTTCCACTGATTTTATAAAAGATCCACTTTATCCTGATAAAACGACCTTTCATAAACAAGAAAATTCTTTTAGAGCAGAAGTAAAAGTCGTAAAGGATCTTATAAATATTGATATATCAACACTTGACTCTATTTATATAGATATAATCAATAAAGCTTTTAATATGGTTGAAGGAACCAGTCTAGATGCGCAATACTCTGTAATGCAAGAATATCTTATAGTCCATTGGCATGTGATTTACTCTGATTCCCCAAAGGCAACTGACAAAACTTATACGCCTATTTTATATACAGTTTTAAAATATGATTTAATGTATCCTTTAAATAAAACTCATTTTAAGATTCCGAAGAATACAACGTTAGATAGAGCAATGGTTCTTTTGGTATCAGAAATCTTATCAGACCCTGTTGATAAAAACATTGATACACTTGAAAAGTACGCCATTTTAAATATAAAAAAAAGTCTTGTTAATAATGGATATTTAGAATCTATTAATGATACGGTTACAGACGAAGAACTTTTATTGCTTTATAAAATTATGATAGCAGAAAATGAAGGATATCTTATTCCTAATCATAAAGTATCCACTTTTAAAGCTTCTGAAAAAGAATTTGTTCACAATTCATATGCAGCAGCAGTTATTAAAATTAAATTTAAAGTAGGTATTTCTCCTGAAAAAGTAGGCGCTGAATTAAAAAGTCAAGATCCTGATGCACTTGAAAAGCTTATTCTTTCCGAGATGATAAGGGAAAAGGACAATGCAGTAATAGGTAAAGAACATGTATCGGAACTTCTTAACAAAGCAAGTAATCTTGGATGTTTTAAACTCGAAGATGAATTTTACTCTGACATATATACATACGATGTTTACCTTGCTTATGAATGTAAAGATATCTGGGTAACTCCTTTTGCAAGAGCAGCAGAACTTGGCAAAGATAAGCTTAAATTCTTAGAAATTACTATAAACGGTGAAAAGGCTTCACACTCAAGAAGTACAAGAGTAAAAATAAAAAAAGGTACTACAAAAGTTATTGTTAAGCTCAAATATAAAGAAGAAAATATCAAAGACACTTCAAAATACATATTCCGAGTACATAACGGTTCACGTGAACTTCCAAATACAAATCTTCCTGTACCCAACTACCCTTCTTATGATGACTATAACAGTTCTTCTTTAGTAAAGCCTGATATGGGACCTCCAAAATTTGAACTAAAAAACACATACAATGTTATTATAGATCCGTTTAAAGTCGACCTTGACAAAAACCACTCTATCCCTGCTTTATTCTCTGATTTAGAAAATAAAAGCTTTAACAATGCTACAAAATCAAAATATAACGCTGATAATAAAAGTTTAAACAACAAAACTCATATTAAAAGAGTTGTAACGAGTTCTGTAAGCATTAGTGCTGTTGCTTTGCTGATTTGTGTTTTAATATTTGTTATTCTTAGGAAAAACAATTTTATAAAAATTGGCAAAAGACGTTCAAATGTAAAGTTCTCCAAAAGCGAATAAAATATTATAAAAACCTACGTGTTACAGTAATGATGATTTAAAAAATCGCATAACAACGATAACACGGAGGTTTTTAACGTAATGAAAAATGAACTGAAGCAAAATCAAACCCGTTTGCGGTTGAGCGAATATAAAAAGACAAAGCAGGCAGCCACCCTTTGGTGGCTGCCTGTAATAATGATGATAATAAACCTTCAATATTCCCTTATAGGGTATAAGAAAACCACTAGTGAAATAGTGGTTTTTATTATTCGTATTGATTTAAAATTAAACTAATGCTTTTTTATTGCTTTTCAAAGAGTGCTTTAGTAGCACCGCAGAGTGGACATACCCAACTATCAGGAAGTTCTTCAAAAGGTTCCTCTCCGTCATAGATATAACCACAAAGAGTACATACCCATTTACCTGAATTAGTTTTCTTATCTTCTTTTTCTGGAGTTTTTGCAATTGCAGGAGCATTAGGTCTTTTGCCTGTTTGTTTATACTCTGCAAATGCTGCAGCGGCAGGAGCTTTCAAGCTTTTATGATAATCTGCATAAAGCTGAGGAACATCATCTGCCCCGAGCCATGCGTCCTCTACTGTTGCAATAAACAAAGTATGTGTATCATATTCATTCATGCTTTCAACCTTGCAGCGAAGATATGCAATAGCGCTATCTAATACTGGAAGACCATTTACAACAGTATGGTCAACAAGAGACCACTTATCTACATCTTTAGACGACTGAAATCCAAAGCACGAAATCACAAACGGATTAATACTCTGTCCAAGAACTGAAACAGTAAATTCACCATTTTTACGAATCATAGTAGGCGTATTATTATTTTTCATGCAGCTTACTGCTATTCTTGTAGGCTCACCGCTTGAAACCTGACCAAGAGCGTCAACAATACAGCCACCGAATTCATAAAATTCGTTTTTTACACCAATAACATAGAGTCCATAAGAAAGTTTAAAAAGAGCTGATTTATCCATTTTTTCGCCATCCTTTATAAAATAAATATATTAATTTTTTATATTAATTTTTTTTAGAGATTTCCTCTTCGATATCTTCTGAATAGAGATAATTATGGATGAATTGTCTATTTTGATTAATATCGGTAGCGATTACAGATTGACCATTAATTGTTTTATAGTTGAATGTTCCTTTTGTGGGAATCCTTTCAGATTCAATTTCATATGTTATATACTTAGGAAGACCAAAGGCAAGCTTTGTAAGCTCCAAAGGTGAAATATCTGTTTGAATCATTGATAGGACACTGTCTGCTACATTCTTCAAGTCAGTTAAACTTGATTTTTTAGCTTTTGCTATAAGTGCTGAAATAACTTTTCTTTGTCTGAAAGTTCTCATAAAATCAGAGTCAAGCTTTCTGATTCTGCAATATACAAGAGCCTGTGAGCCATTCATATGAACATTAGGACCTGCTTGAATGTGTCTTGTAGGCTTAGCAGTTCTGCGCATGAAATCTGCTTCTTTTTCTGTAACTTCAACATCTATACCACCGAAAGAATCAATGATTGTTTTAAACATATCAAAGCCTACAAGCATATAATGGTCAATCTCAACATTATAGTTATATTCTATTGTATCCATAACAAGCTGAGGACCACCGTAAGCATAAGATGCATTTAATTTACCGTGTCTTTTAGTTGACGGTATCATTACCCATGTATCTCGAAGGAAAGATGTAAGCTTTAACTTCTTGTTATTTCTGTCAATAGAAACCATAAGCATTGTATCTGAGCGCAACGATTTATCGCTAGATTTGCCATCAACACCGATAAGCAATATATTAGTAACTCGTTTATCACTTACAAGGTCACTTGAGTTTACATATATATTATCTGCATGACCATTTTTATTATAATCAATTTTTTTCGCCATATTATAGACTAATGCAAATGCAGAAGAAAAAATTATAACAATACCTAGAAGCAATGATATAAGTATCTTTGCTACTTTTCCTTTTTTCTTTTTTACAGTAGTCCTCTGCGATGGTCTGCCACCCTGACCTAATGAATTTCTGTTATTAACATAGTTATTATCAGGCACACTATGCGACATATTTGCGCCTGCTCTGTTCTGATACTGACCTTGTCCATTATAAACAGGCTGGGTAGGTCTCTGATTATTTGGTATGTTTGAGATTTGTGGAACAGATCTTTGCTTCTGCTGATTGGCATATGGATTTTGGACATATGGATTTGCATTTTGGGAAGGTACTTGCTGTGGCTGTATTCTCTGACTTTGAGGATTATTGCCACTTTCACTAGTTTTATTTGACCTATTGCTGTTTCCTGATATATATACATCACCCATTTTATCATTCCTTTCTATTAGAATTTATTTTTATTAAAGTGTAGATAAATCGTAAGGTGTTCGCTGATAAACAAAATAATTTAACCAATTTGAGAAAATTACATTTGCTGTCCCTCGCCATTTCACCATAGGCATTTTTGTTGAATCATCATCTGGAAAATAATTTACAGGAACATCTATATTTAATCCCTTATCAACATCTCTAAAATACTCTTTTGCTAAAGTATCTCTATCATACTCAGAATGTCCCATAGAATAGAAGTTTCGACATTCCATATCTGAAATTAAGTGAATCCCCGCTTCTGAAGAATACGAAATAATTTGAAGATCTTTAATATGAGCTACATCTTCCCTCTTTATTTCTGTATGCCTTGAGTGAGGTACATAGAATGTATCATCTAAGCCTCTCATTAACGGATGTAAAACATCCAATGAACGATGCTCAAAAACGCCAAACATTTTTTTAGGCAACAGATATTTCTTTAATCCATAGTGATAATAAAGAGCTGCCTGTGCACCCCAGCAAATATAAAAAGATGAATAAACGTTTGTTTTACTCCATTCAAAGATTCCACAAAGTTCATTCCAATAGTCGATATCCTCATAATCCATATTTTCAACAGGTGCTCCTGTTACAATCATACCGTCAAAACGCTCATCCTTAATATCATCAAAACATTTATAGAATTTGAACATATGCTCCTGAGAAACATTTTTCGCTTTGTGCGTTACTGTTTGTAAAAGTTCAATTTCTATCTGTATAGGAGAATTACTCAAAAGGCGCAGAATTTGTGTTTCAGTTTCTATTTTTGTAGGCATTAAATTAAGAATCAAAATTCTTAACGGTCTTATATCCTGAGATATTGCCCGCTCCTCTGTCATTACAAAAACATTCTCTTTTTCAAGTTGCTTATGTGCAGGAAGTCTGCCATCTATTTTTATTGGCATCAAAAGATCCTTTCTGTTTTCTTGATTTTTAGTAAAATGTAATATAGAAAGACAAAGAACCATTTTCTATATGTCTATATATACTATAATACTATGTTATAATACATTAAATTAGACAAAAAAGCAAATAAAAAGCTTAAATACATCAATATCTTTAATCTGTTTTACTTGAAAATAAAGAATCATTAATATATAATAGTTTGAGATTATATGAAATTAGGATAATTTAATATACAAGGGTGTTTTGATGAATTATATCATAATGGATTTAGAATGGAACAACGTGTACGGTAAAAAGACCAAGAAATTTATCAACGAGGTTATAGAAGTCGGAGCTGTAAAACTCGATGAAAAATTAAATTATATTGATAGCTTTTCTTGTGTTGTTCGTTCTCAAATCGGCAAAAAGCTGCGTAGCCGTGTAAAGAATCTTACACATATTACAAATGAAGAAATTCGTGCAGGTGAACCTTTCGGTGCTGTTTTTTCAAAGTTTGATAAATGGGTTGAAAAAGACAGTGCTATCCTCACATGGGGCGACAGCGATGTAAGAGTTCTTATTGATAACTATAAATATCTTTACGGGAAAGAAACCATACCGTTTCTTCATAAATACGGAAACTTACAGGACTTTATTGATGAAGTATTAGCAGTACCTAAAGCTAAACAGATAGGCTTATCAACTGCTGCGGAAGAACTGCAAATACCTGAAGATGGTTTTTCACTTCACCGTGCTTTAGATGACAGTCTTCTTAGTGCAGAGTGCCTAAAAAGGACTTTCAACAGAGAAAAGCTTAATAAATATATAAAAAAATGTGATAATGATTTTTATGCAAGACTTGCTTTTAAACCATACGCAATAAGCAATATAAAAAATCCGCTTGTTGATAAAAGCAAGCTTGATTACAAATGTGAAATTTGCTGTGGCGAATGTGAACAAATAGGCAGATGGACTTTTTCAAGCCAGTACTTTAGAAGTAAATTTTACTGCCCAAACTGCGACAGAACTGTAAGAGTCTCTGTTAAATTCAAAAAATACTATGACCGACTTGAGGTAAAAAAAATAATAAAGCTAATTGAGCCCACTATATTAGGACCTGACAATGATCCTAATATTAGCCTTATCATTAATATGCCAAACAATCATATTGATAATGAATAAATAATCGTTGCCATCAATATAATATGTAAAATAATTTCTGCCGGAAGACCAATCATAAATTTTGCGTGTTTTGTCTTATGGCAGACTTTTTTCATTGTAATATACATAGGAAGTGCAGCACCTAAAAATCCACATAGCATTAAAGTATTTTCAGAAATTCGCCAAACACCTTTTATTGCTCTATGCTTATCAGATATAGTTAAATAAACGCCGACTACCGAAATTATAGCATAATAAATTATACAAAATATAATAAGATTAGTGAAAGTCATAGAAAAACTTCTCCTTTTTCTTTTCTTATCCTATATTGTAATTTCTTTATTTGCAATTGTCAATAATCGTAGGGAAAGTATAATTGAAGACTATAATATTTAGTAATAATTGATACTTTTAGTTTACTTAACTGTTATGACTATGACTTTTTGCGTAGGCGGCGAAAATATTACTGAAATTGAGAACTATCATCAATATGATGATAGTAAACCTAATTTTGGATCTTTGTAGTAAATGTATAGGGTATTTATCTTAAATTCAACGGTGAGTAGGCATCACATATATAACACATTCAGAAAACCCACTCTTAATTCAAACAGAGAAAATTTTAAGCAATTATTGAACCTCATTATATCTCATACAAAACGAGCTCACTAGAAATGAAATATAATGAGCGATAGATAAAAATGTGCAGTTCTTATCTGTACACATATAATTGACAAGGATGTGCTTGTTTAATAAGGCAAAGGCTTTAAGTGTATATATCATTAACAGAGAAAACGTTAAATAGTAACCTTGTTGTTGAGCGTTTCATACAAATGGAAAAAGAAAGGTATATTTGGAAAGATGAGTCGGAATATCAAGAATTTTTAAAACAAAACGAGATAGCTGTGCACATATAATAATGTGTTGCAAAATCGTGTTCTTTAATTAAAAATTTCCCTTTTTAAAACTTTTTTGCCATTTTTTCGAAAAAGTTTTAAAAAAGGGTTGACATATTGCATTTTGTTTGGTATTATTATCAGCGTTGTGTGAGACCGCACAACAGCAATATGCGGGTGTAGTTCAATGGTAGAATGTCAGCCTTCCAAGCTGAATACGTGGGTTCGATTCCCATCACCCGCTCCATATGCGCTTGTAGCTCAGGTGGATAGAGCAACTGCCTTCTAAGCAGTGGGTCAG
>JAHHTR010000062.1 GCA_020024515.1 Angelakisella sp. | reverse complement strand
TATCGGCTCAAACTTGCCCCGTGTCGCCCTTTCGTTGAGTATTGGTATCTCTGTCTCATTTAGCTGTTTTATCGGCAAAATGTGGCAACTTTTTCTTTCAAAATCAAAAGCTTATAACTTGGATTTCACTTGTAATTATTATTCTATTACATTACCAAACAAAGATATATCAACTTCTTTCGCTCTTTTGTAGCCGAACGTTTAACTTGGAACGGACAGTACATCGACAGAATTATTTGTGTCGGCTACGTCAAATTGCAATTTAGTGCCGATAGGGACGAATATTCTGACACCACTGTTTTGACGTCACTATCGACACTAATCTTCACCAATTCAACAATTCTCTTTCCGTTGCTACGACGGTAATCACCCATTATCAAACGCTTTTCAAACTCTTTCGATAATTTCTTCATATACTTTGAGATGACTCTGTTTGAAAATTTATCGTCACTTATTTCACTTAACAGGGACGATAATTCTGTCGGAGTGCCACAGTAAGAAGTCCTGTCTGACATAAACTTTTCAATTGCTTTTACAAAATTATCTTCAAGCACATTACTTTCGGAATAGCTGTCGCTTTGTTTAACCCAAACGTTATCTTCGTTTCTTTCAAGTTCAATTTCCCTTTGCTCTATGTCACGGCCTATACAGTTAAGGGTTGCCATCCTTTCACCACGTTTGCTTGATGAGAGAGTAAACATATTATCAACCGCTCCCTGCAAACCTGTTGAACCTGTTATTTGATTAAACACATCTCCGTCCTTTTGTTTTCTGAAATGATGAATCAGAATTATGGCTATCTTGTATCTGTCTGCGACATTTTTAAGAACAGTTAAATCTGAATAGTCATTTGAGTAATTGCTTTCAGTAGTGTTTCGGACGGTTTGCAATGTATCGATGATAATTAATTTTGTATCTCTATGTTCCAAAACGAAGCTGTCTATCCTTGATTCCAAATCACCGCCCAATTTTGAAACCTCTGTACAGAAATGAACATTCTTCGGTGCATCGTCACATATATCAAGCAGTCTGTTTTGAATACGTATTTCGTTGTCTTCATAAGCAAGATAGAGCGTAGTACACTTGACGCTTTCGTATCCCCATATAACTTCCCCTTTTGCAATTTGAACGGCAAGCCATAACGCAAGCCAACTCTTACCGACCTTTGCTGAACCTGCGAGCAAGGTAAGTCCTATTGGAATTAAATCCTTCACCACAAACGGAATTTCGGCAAGCTCTTTGTTTATTAATTCTTCACCGCTGATTGTTTTAAATCTTTTCATTGGCATTCTCCTTTTTGTTTTATTTTGTTTTGTCGGTTGCTCCCAAGATACTTCCTCCTCGCAGATTTCTCTCCGGTTTCTCGCTCGCTTATTTTCATAATGTTATGGCAATGATATTACTCTCAGGCACGCTCATTCAATTTTCAAAGTACAATTTTTAATTTGTGCTTTCATTTTATCCTGAAATATGATATGTTTATATAGTGAATTGAAAGAATTAAATTTTAATAAAATCTATTCTTTACAAAAAAAGGAGATATTTATGGAAATTACAACACCATATGCGAAAGTAATTGTAGATGAAAGTACTATACTCAATATGTTTTTAATACATGATACAAGTAATTCAAGGTTTAAATATTATAATATCGGTGATGGGATAGTAAGCTTTTGTGAAATGGACTTTTCAAAAAGCTTAGAGGAAAACAATAAACATCCCCCAGTCAAACTGGGGGTTTTTCATATGCGGGCATAGCCCTCTGTTCTTTGCGACACGTAAAACGTGTAATACGATCTGCCAGTTGCAATAGGCTTTATTTTACAAATGGAGCTTTATCTCCAAATGTTAATTGTTCTCCTAACTCATCTTCTTTTAATTGATTCTTTATATACTCCGCAATTCGACTCGTATTTTTTCCTGCCGTATCTACATAATATCCTCTACACCAAAATTCTCGATTACGATATTTGTATTTTAATTCGCCGAATTGCTCATATAACATCAAACTGCTTTTACTCTTTAAATATCCCATAAACTGTGATACACTCAAATATGGTGGTATTGATACAAGCATATGTATATGGTCTTTACAACACTCTGCTTCTATTATTTCTACTTTTTTTCTTTCACATAATTCTCTTAATATTTTTCCTATATCTTTTTTTATTTCTCCATATATTGCTTCTCGTCTGTATTTTGGTGCAAATGCAATAGTATTCTCAATCACACAGACTTATATGAATACAAGCACGGGAAGATGTTAATGCATTTACACTTTTGCTTTGAAGGGGTTCCTACAGAACAAACTCCTGCGGCAATGCTAAAATACTACCGGCAGCGAAAGGGTCTAACCACACGGCAGTTAGCCGAAAGTATAGGAGTTGTACCCGCAACAGTGTTAATGTATGAGAGTGAACGATTCCCGATACTATATCAAACAGCCATTGCTATGGCTAAAATCCTTGAAATTGACAACACTTTGCTTTTTGATGACTTTGCTCAATTTATGGATTATCCATACAATGACAAGTTGCGAGAAGTTAGGAAGACTTACGGATTAAATCAAGCAACTTTTGCTGAAAAAGCAGGTATTAGTTTGAGCATCTATTCTAAGTGGGAAGGCGGTTCACGACAGCCGTCAAGAAAGATATATCAGAAATTGTTAACCACATATCCCGAAATAAATATATGAAAATACAGCGTATCTGCGATAAAACAGGTACGCTGTATTTTTCTATCAGCACATTGGTTTCATTACCCATCTTTCTGTAAAATAAAAGTACACTAAAACACAGGAGGAAAACAAAATGGAAAAATCATTTTTTGAACAAATGGGCGGTACTTATACGCAAGTTGGAGATTACCTGATACCAAATCTCCGTTTGCCAGAACAACAAGGTCAGCCGATCGGAGTATGGGGACAGCGACACGCGAGATATTTGAAACAGCACCATAAAATTATTTATATGAACCTGTTGACAAGCGGGAAACTAAATGACTATCTTGTCAATATTGAAAATCAGGCTGAAAATATGTTTCTTCAAATCGTAAAGCAACTAGCAGAAAGCGAAAATATAACAGAAGAACTTAAGGCAAAAAATCCAATGATTTGGTGTTCACAAATCAATAATATTCGAGAAAGAGCTACCGAAATAGTTAATGCTAAAATAATCTATGTATAAAGAAGAAAGAATCAGTTGCAAAACATCACAACTGATTCTTTTTTCTTATGGTAATAAATTCAATCCCAATTCCTTCAAAAACTCATTATGCCGAGCCTTTGCCACATTAATGTCATTCTCAATTTTTTCAAGCTCCTGCCGTACTTCTTCAATATCAACAATTTCTTCTTCGGGCGCAGTGCTGACATAACGAGAAATATTTAGATTATATCCATTTTTCTCGATTTCCTCCATAGAAACTCGGCGGGAATATTTTTTGTCATCTTCTTTTCGGTATTGGTATGTTTCAATGATCTTATCAATATGCTCCGGTAAAAGCGTATTTTGGCGTTTCCCTTTTTCAAAATACTCGCTAGCATTAATAATCAGCACATCATCATACTTTTTGCATTTTTTTAGAATCAAGACACATACTGGAATCCCTGTGGAGAAAAAGAGATTCGCAGGCAAGCCAATGATAGCGTCAATATTTCCATCTTTAAGAAGTTTTGTTCTGATTTTTTCCTCTGCGCCACCACGGAACAATACTCCATGCGGTAGAATAATCGCCATTGTTCCATCATCGCTTAAAAAATGGAACCCGTGCAGTAAAAAAGCGAAATCTGCTGCTGACTTCGGAGCAAGTCCATAGTTTTTGAATCGGAAATCTTCTGTCATTTCTTCTTTTGGCTGCCACCTATAGCTAAAGGGTGGATTAGCAACAACTGCTTCAAACTGCTTTTTTTTTGCAGGATTCATCTCATTTAAGATATTCCAATCATTTAATAAGGAATCTCCGTGATGAATCTGAAATTCAGAATCCTTTACACCGTGAAGCAGCATATTCATACGAGCAAGGTTGTAAGTAGTAATATTTTTTTCCTGCCCATAGATCTGACCGATACCATTTGCTCCAAATTGTTTCCGCACATTGATTAACAGAGATCCCGAACCACAGGCAAAGTCAAGCACATTTTTTAGTTTGCTCTTTTTTCCGGTGCTTGGATCTTGGCTGTCAAGAGATACAATTCGGGAAAGAATGGTTGAAACCTGCTGTGGAGTATAGAATTCACCTGCTTTTTTACCAGAACCAGCAGCAAACTGACCAATCAAATATTCGTAGGCATCGCCCAGAAGATCTGTTTCATTTGGGAATTTTGAAAGTCCTTGTGCGATTTCAGTTATAATCGAACAAAGCAGAATATTTCGTTCGCTATAATTCTTTCCCAATTTATCGGAATCAAGATTTACTTCTGAGAATAAACCACGAAATCTGCTTTCAAACGACTCATTCTCAATATATTTAAAGCCATTCTGTAAGGTTTTTAGCAATTGGCTATTTTGTGTTCTTGCCAATTCATATATATTACTCCACAAATATGCCGGTTTTATCACATAATGAATTTTACGGCGCATTTGTTTTTCAAGCATATCAACTTGATCCAAATTGCGAATATACCAAACAGCAAGAGGAATTACATTGTGGCTATAGAGCATCTTATTATTATCATCCACAAAATCTTGTCTTGCTTTTTCAATTTTTTGACGGTCTTCTTCATCTTCATGTAATCCTAATTTCTCAGGAGAAAGAGAGCTGCTATATTTGGTGATAACGGATTTGAGCTCGCCAATATAGACATCAAAATTCTCTTCGTTCTTTTTGATTTCATGCTCACTTTTCTGATAATCACTACCCAATTCCTTTTTTACTGCATCTTCATAATTATCGGACAAGTAGCGCAAAAATAGAAAAGACAGCATATAATCTCTAAAATCATCGGCGTTCATTGCGCCACGCAGTTTATCAGCAATCGCCCATAATGTTGAGCCTAACTGTTTTTGTTGTGTATCATTCATCAGTTGTCCTCCTGTGCCTGTTCTGTATCAAATATCCTTTGATTGAACTTATAATCTTCCAAAAAATTTTCTAATATATTTCGAAAATACTCCTTATTATCATCTGCCAACGGAGCTGGCTCAAAAACAGAATAATTTCCATGACTCATAATATTAACCATTCTTTTATGGACAATGAAATCATCATCATTATCTATTCGTAGACACGATGAAAAATGCTGATAACCGTGAAAAGCAGCCGTTTTTTCTAAAACATTCCTAAGAATATTAAAATGATAACTATAGATTTTCCCTGAATCAGCAACTTTCTTCAACTCTTTTAATAATGCGACATGGTAAAAGAACGGTGTGTTGCTTGTATCTTTTAATATGTATAGTCCGTTTTTTGTTAGTCTTTGAAAAAACAGTCTTTCCGGATTTTTAATCTCATTACATAGAACATTATAGAAAAGAGTGTGATGTGATGAAATTATAACCTTGATATCCGCATCACTCATTAGGTTCGCTAAATGACTTGCCACTGCAATAACATTGTTATCATCCAGAGATGAAATTGGATCATCAATATAGATATATTTGACCCAACTATAAGATTCCTCTTTATCAACAACCAACTGCATAATTGCCAAGAAAAAACACCAAACAAATATATTTTCTTCGCCACGGGATACCTTGATATTGTCTATTCTTTGACTGATTCCTTCAATCGTCACATTTCTATAAAAGCTAATTTTGTATTCGTCATAATCAATTGTAAAATCGAAGTCAGCATACCGATGCAAAAAAGGCCTAATTCGGCTTTCCATTTCCAACTCTTTTAACCCAGAAAAAAATCTGGAATCACTGTTCAATTTTAAAAATCGATCTGTATCGTTTTCCAAGTCATTGTCCCAGTAGAAAAGATCTTCCGTAAAAGCATTATAATACAATGTGTCTGCTGTTTTTTCTCCGGTTTCTTCATTTAGCGTTTGACCTAATGTTTTAAATTCAGCAGATAACCTTGTTTTTCCGGTACCGTTATAAGCAAATAACAAAATGTATTTTTTTCGTTCTTCATCCAACATCATTCGAAAATACTTCGCAATTTCTTCCAAATTCTCAAACTGAGGTTCTCCAATTCGTTTGAAAATGAAGTCCAATTTGATAAGGACTTGTTCTGCTAACCCTTCTTTTAGATGGTACTCGGTTCGATCATTTGATCTCTTGTAATTATTAGTAACAATACTTTTATATTGCTGGAAATCTGGTGCATTTAATGTTTTATTAGTAAGCTTTTTATATTCTTCTTTTGAAATTATTTCCGGTACATTTATACTCATACATCTGCCTCCTCAAGAGAAGGAAACAATCCCTGCATTAATCCCCTTTTATGTGCTTTTAACTGTTCAACTTTGTTTGATTGTTCTTCAATCATGGTATCTGCCTCCGACAAACACTCCGCAATTTTTTGTTGTTCCTTTTTATCCAAAATTACTGGGACTTGTATTTTTGAAAAATCAGTCTTATTAATAATAGGTAATGTAGAATTAGCAAATCCAGTTTTTATCAAAAATGTTTTTTGCAGTAATGAATAATAAATAAATTCATTGTTGTAACAAGACTTGGGAACAATAGAGTTAATCTGCTGGTTTGTGATACAAGGATATAAAGATAAAGCCATTTTTCCAATAGATGCTATACATGTAAACATTATAGTATGTTTTGGTAAAACCTTCATTTTAGGAGTTTTTACAACAGTTCTTTGCGTGTGGTGCTGGTACTTATTTTCCGTAATATCTGTTGGTGTGACAAACTGGATATTACCATCCCACAAAGCTTTATCTGAAGTAGATGGGGTTTTTCCGGTTATTACTTCTCCAATTTCTCCAATTTCTTCATACTTCCATTCTCCGCATCCTTGAAACTCAGGAAATCTCCATTCAGGCAGAGCTTTCCCCTCAGCAGGGAACAGCTTTTGTATCAAGCCTTTTTTATATTTTTCTAATGCTTTCAGTTTTCTGCTTTCTGCGTCAATCAGATCATCAATGGAGGATAAACAATCAGCAATTTTTTGTTGTTCTGGAATTTTAGGAATATATATATTGATTTTATTAATAGTAGTTTTTGATAAGCTTGGTACTCCTCCAGCTTCATTATATTTTAACCAATTAATTCTTTGGAAAATATTATATATAAATTTTGGAATACAATTTTTATATGAATGAGTATAAAAAAGAGTGTCTACTGTCCAAAACTTTCCTCTAAGAAAAATTGGTTTATCAATGGTTCCTTTTCTTCCTATACATACACTATCACCATCATAAAGGAAATCATCGACAGAACACATATATCCTCCAGAACCATAAACAGGTATGTCTCCTTTTGATAAATGTTTATAGTCACAGCCATTTCCTATAGTTAGTAATTGTTCAATTCTCTTATTTTTCCATTCATCTTCATTCACAAATTCTGGAAACCTTAACTTTGGCACTATTTCTTTCTTCTTATTCATATGCATTCAACCCCACAATTTCACGACCATCTGCCAGTCTCTTTAACAACGGAATCAAATCAGCCACCAAATCCAGTTCTTTTTGGGTTCTTTCTCTCCAGCTTAGGTCAAGCGGTGCCAAAAGGTCACCGAGTTTTTCTCCGTCAAAAATCATTCGGTCAATAATTTCCTGAATAAACGCTTGCAAACTTTGGATTTCAATGCCATGTTTTTTCGCAATGATATTGATTTCCTGATTGTTTTTCTGTTCTCTGAATTTCTGATACCCTGCTTTGATTTCCTTTTCATTCAAAGCCACACCAACTTGAAGCGAATCGATATATTCAATGATGTCTTCTCTTTCATCAAGCAAATTTGAAGTAGCCGAAAGCATACCGATGAGTTGTTCTTTGCTCATTTTTTGCTTTTTCGGTTCGGTCTGGGTGTATTTCGCAATTAATGCCATGATATAGTCGTAGTCGATAATTGTAGACGAAAACAGAACAAACTCAAAATCGAGCTGTTCAACTTCAGAATTTTTATCCTCGTTCTCTTTTCCTTGCTCAGTTTTCAGCCTTTGCGCCACATCAATATAAGCACCACGGAACGCACGCAGAGTATCCTCCGGCAACAATTCCTCAATTTTCTCTGCGTCTTTTTCTTCAATTTCCGTGTACTGCTCTAACTGCGTTTTCAAACGCTGTACTTCTTTGAATTTGTTGACAAATTCACATCTTGCGGCGTCGCCTTTTAGGTTGCTTACTTCCTCGGGTTTACACTCCAAGCCCTGAGATTGCATAAATGCTTCCAGCTCTTTGACTGCCTGATCCAACTTCTCAACAACCTTTGGTGCTGGATCAACAAGCCATATTTCTTTTGCTCGGTTACTATTATTTTCACCGGAAAACAGAGCAATAGCTTTATCTACTTCATCAGACTGGTTCCTGAAATCCAGAATGTTGCCGTAGGGCTTTGTATCATTCAGCACTCGGTTCGTTCTGGAAAATGCCTGAATCAACCCGTGATACTTCAAATTTTTGTCCACATACAAAGTGTTCAAATATTTGGAGTCGAAACCGGTCAGCAGCATATCCACCACAATGGTAATGTCAATTTTGTTTTTATGAGGATAATCTGCGTTAGTATATTTCTGGTCTTTAATTCTTTGCTGTATGTCCTGATAATACCCATCAAAATTGTTGATGTCATGGCTGGTTCCATACTGCTCGTTATATTCTTTGATAATCCCCATCAATGCCTGTTTCTTTTTATCAGGTTCTTTTTTGTTATCTTCTTTTTCCTGCGGAAGCTCCTCTTGAATTTGCTGAACATCCTTATTACCTTCCGCCGGCGGCGAGAATACGCAGGCGATATTCAATGGCGTAAATTCACTGTGGTCAGCATCAATACAATTTTGTTGTGCTTCTTTGAACAAGTTGTAATATTCAATAGCATCATTGATTGATGATGTAGCTAAAATAGCGTTGTATCTTCTGTTATTTGTTATAGCGTCATGTTTTGACAGAATAGTTTGTACCACAGCCCTTTTTTGTTGTTCCTCATTGATTCTTGAAGCATCTCTGTCATTTTCCGGCTTGAAGTAGTCAATATGGAATCGTAATACATTTCTGTCATCGATGGCATGAGTAATCGTATAAGCATGCAGTTCTTTTTCAAAAATATCCTTCGTGGTTGTATAAGAACCGATTGTTCCATCAATTTGCTTGTAAGTTGCGTTTTCTTCAAAAATAGGTGTGCCAGTAAATCCAAACAGCTGAGCCTTTGGGAAAAAGTTTTTGATTGCTTTATGGTTTTCTCCAAACTGTGAACGATGGCATTCATCAAAAATAATTGCAATTCTGCTATCTTTTAAAGGCGCCAATCTCTCTTTGTATGTGAGCTCACCTTTTTTCTTTTTCTCTTTACTCCGTTTATTATCGTCGTCAAGCGCCAATCCTAACTTTTGAATGGTCGTTACAATGACTTTATCTCGATAGTCCTCCGAAACAAGTCTTTTTACCAAAGTTTCCGTATTGGTGTTTTCTTCCACACATCCCTCTTGGAACTTATTGAATTCCTCTCTGGTCTGTCGGTCAAGATCCTTTCTGTCCACCACAAAAAGACATTTTGCTATGTTGCGATTATCTTTTAACAAAGTAGATGCCTTAAAAGAGGTGAGGGTTTTACCGCTTCCTGTTGTATGCCAAATATAGCCATTTCCTCTGTTTTGCTCAATGCAATCCATAATGGCTTTAACCGCATAAATTTGATATGGTCTCATAATCATCATTTTCTGTTCATTTGCTACTAAGACCATATATTTGCTAATCAGCTCACCCAAAGCACATTTACGCAGCACAGCCTCAGAAAAATCGTGCAAATGGGTAATTTTTTTATTATCCTTATCGGCAAATTGATATACAGGTAAAAAGCGTTCATCAGCATCAAAAGCAAAATGCTCTTTGTTGTTGTTGGCAAAATAGTAGGTATTACTTTCATTGCTGACAATAAAAAGTTGCATGAAACAGAGCAGGGAATTTGTATATCCATTCCCCGGATCATTTTTATAATCCACAATCTGCTCCATTGCTCTTTTAGGAGTAATTTGGAGCGACTTTAATTCAACTTGTACAACAGGAATGCCATTGATAAGAATAATAACATCGTATCTATGGTGACTATTTTCAGTGTTAATACGCAGCTGATTAATTACCTCATACTCGTTTTTGCACCAATCATTTGTGTTTACAAGAGTATACTGTAGGGGTGTATCATCATCTCTTTTAAATGTGTTTGTTTCTCTCAAGATTTTCGCCGCTGAAAACACATCCGGTGTAATGATGCTTTCTTTCAATCTTGCAAATTCAGAATCACTTAATCTAACCCTATTAAGTTCTTGAAAATGCTTTCTAAAATTTTCCTCTAAAGAGGCTTTATCTTTAATATCTTCTCGATATATATACTTTAACTCTTTAAGTTTTTCAATAAAACTCAGTTCAATTTGTTTTTCGTTCTTCATATTGCGACACCTTTCACTTAGTTGTTTTCTCTAATAAATCTATCAATTCCTGATCTAAATTATTTTTCCTGCAAAGTTCTACCAAAGCGTGTCTTGCAATCTGATTGGGTTTTGATTTATTGTTTTCCCATCTATTAACTGAAGTGAATCCCATATGTAATTCTCTTGCTAATCCTTCTTGAGATAAACTCAGTTGAGAACGAATGTTTTTTATAATTTCAGAAATTTCCATAGTACAGTTCTCCCTATTTGTTTAAACTTATACATAGCACATTATATCATAAGCTATAGCGAATTGTAAATATCTTATAACCGTTTGAATTTTTTTATGTTTTCATATATAATTTAGGAACAAAACAAGATTTTTATGTCGTTTAATAAATAGAGAGCATACTCTCTAGAAAGGAGGCATAAAACATGCCGATATTATTAAAAAGAAAAAACAGAGAAATCACACCGTTTCGTAATGCAGAATATATTTCTGCGTTCTATTTCATTCCCAAAAGCATTTTGGATAAATGCGGAGAAGAAATAAACAGTATTCCAAGAAATCCAAGAAAATTGCTTCAAGATCGTCGTGCCATAGAAATAATAGAAAGTGATTTTTTTAAGCTGGTAATAATCGACGCTTATGCCTTTATGGTGTGGCCCTTTATGGGGCTTGGCGCAAAAAGGGAGATTTATTCAGGATATGAGCCGTCTTGAAGATATGCGCACGCAGCTTATATTTGGATTAAAGGAATGGAAGATGAAGGAGTTATCCCTAAGTCACAGGAGATACTAAAAAGCAGCAATGTAGACGAAGACCTCGGATATATATCCGAAGAAGAAATCTCAGAAATATTCACTTGGCTCGTTCCTAAAATAATGGCAAAACACAATATGAAAGAGATCATTGCTGTGGCGGCAGAATATCGCTGCTTTGAAGATTTTGATTATCGAAAGAGCCGACAAAAAATTGATTTTTACCGTAAGTGGTATCATACTCGTGCAAAAATATCCGTTGAATCTCTTGATGAATTAAAAGAAAAGTATGCAGAGAATACAGACAGCATGGAGTGGGACATTCCCGACGACAATGTTAATGTCGAGAGTACCGTATTAGAACCGATTGCAGTCAGCAAATTTTTAGACACGCTTTCTGAAACAGACAGGAAAATACTCACAATGCGAATGGATGATGTTACACTCGAAAAAATCGCAGAAGAATTAGGCTTCAAAACGCACAGTGCTATACACAAAAGAATCCGAAAGATTGGCTTAGCTTACGAAAAGTTCAGCGGTGAAGATTTGGGATTCAGCAATAAGAAAATTATCTAACAACACCTATTGATGTATAAATGAACTGCTCCAATTTGTGCGGACAGTACAAAAAGAACCTCTTATGGTATGGA
>JAHHTR010000061.1 GCA_020024515.1 Angelakisella sp. | reverse complement strand
TTAATTTTATTATGCTTTGCTCTTCAAATTTCAGAAAAACAAATAAATTTTTTATTTGAAGTGTCTACTTTTGTAAGTCTGTAAAAAAGTTTCCATATCTTATCACCTGTTACTCCAAAGATAAAACCAAAAATTACAGATATTTTAAATTCAAACTCAAAAATAACTGTTTGTTCGTTTAAATAACCCGATAAATCCATATCAATAAATTTTGAAAATAATTGATTGTCAAACTCAGACAGTACACGATTAAATTGTTCTCCTGTCTTGTTTTTGTATGCGGCTATAATCTCATTTGTTGAATAAAAATCCTTTTCTTTAAGCCTTTCAATACATTTATTTTCAAAGTCAACATCTTTTGTCATACTGTCTTCAACGGTAACGATTATGGCATATCCCTTTTCGGTAACATTATATACTTCTTTATTATTGTCAGTTGTAAAAAAGCTATTTATAACATCTTTGGAAAAATTCATCATTCTGATTCTATCTATCAAATCAGCTTTTTTACCACTTAATGGCAAATTGTTTTCTCGTAGAAAATCTTTTAATTCATTGACAGTCAATTTATTCAAATCTATATCAGGAGGTCCAACTGTCAACAAAGCGCTTTCTATAAATTTACTCATAACTTCCGCATAATTTATCTTATATTCATAGAACCAATAAGCAAAAATTTCAGGATTTTCCACAGGTTTACCGTTCATATATTTTAGAAAACTTTTTTCAACATAGGAGAGAGAAATATCTTTACCAGTTACAATTATTGTTTTATGATTAAATTGTTGTATTTTTTTTATTCGTTCATCATATATCGCATCAGATCTTTTTTTACTTTCTTCGTTTGATTTTTTTAGCATTGATTTATAGGATTGCATTGCTTGAAGACCGGTAAAATTGTTATTTACTTCAGTTTTTAAATATTTCCTTATATATCTTATTGCAATATCTTGTTTATTAATTATTTCATCAACTGTTCCTTCAAAAGTTTCAATATTGTAGAGGTCTTTAAAGTATTGAATAGAACATATATGCTCACATAATTTCACGCTACCAAACGAATATGTTCCATAGTACTGGTTAATAGAACCTGAGGAATCACTTATAAGTACAATTTGTTTATTTTCTTTATCTGTTAATTTAGTTTTAAGAGCTTTAAAATATAGTTTTTGTACATCATTTACTATAAATTTGTTATTTTTTGAAATCATTATTGGATAGATGTCAATAAATTTTATTTTTTCTTGGTAATCATTTGTTTTTACTATTTTGTCTGTTGTTTTAGGTGTAAATTGATTAAAACATATTCTAAATATATCAATAAACCAACCTAAATAAAACAGTCCAAAAGTACATAAATAAAGAATACCTTTCCACCACTTTTTAACATAAAAGTAGTGTAGCCCCAAAAATCCACCGAAAATACAAAGAAACAGAGCAAAATATTTGTTATAAGTATATTTCCTTGCCACAATAATAACCCTCCATACTATATATTAAAATTTACCACGTAACTCAACAACCTTGCCAAGTATGGTAACAGGTAAATTTTCAATTTGTTCATTACTGTAAAACATCGTTTCAAAAGCGGAATTTAAAGGTATTAACATTATACCTTCATCTGTCCGCTTTATTTTTTTTATAGTTGCATCATTACCATTGACAAGAACAATGGCAATGTCGCCTGATTCAACAGTAGTTTGTTTTAAAACAATAACGACATCGCCGTCAAGAAAGCGTGGTTCCATACTTTCCCCACGCACCTGTAAAGCAAAATATTCCCCTTTTGACGCCATTTCTTCTGTTATTTCTTCATAATCGATAATATCTTCAACAGCCGCTATCGGTATACCAGCCTGTACTTTTCCGAGTACAGGTATTTTTATACCTTTCTTTTTCTCAGCTTCCCTACCTAATAGGTAATCAACTGTTACATTAAATATATCAGCAAGTTTTTGTAAAGTGGAATAATCAGCTTGTCTTACGCCTCTTTCATAATTTGCATATGCCTGTTGTGTAATTCCTAGCATATTTGCAATATCTTGTTGAGATAAATTTTTCTTATTTCGTTCTGTTTTAAAATTAATCATATCTTTGCACCTCTATATTATTTATTATAACAACAATTAGTTGTGTTAACAATATAATATACCATAATACAACAAAATGAAATATATTATTGTATTTTATATTGACAAACAAAACATTTTGTTGTATTATTGTTTTGTAATCACAACGTTTTGTTTTATATAGTGAGGTGAAAAAATGAATTTATTAAAAGAAAATAGAAAGGAAAAAAATAAAACACAAAAAGAAATTGCTGAATTGACAGGTATAACACAACAAATGTATAGCAATATCGAAAATGGAAAGCGACGTCCGTCCGTTGCAGTTGCAAAAAAAATAGCCGAAGTACTGAATTTCGACTGGACATTGTTTTTTAAAGACTAATTAAATTTAAATAAAAAGGAGAAATACATAATGGGAAAAGCGGAACAAAAAAACGAAAAAGCCGTTACATTTCTGAAACAGCTTTTAAACAGTAACTGGAAAAATAAAATATGAAAAGAGGTACACGTAATGGGAAAAGCATTAAAATTATATTTTGACACATTGAAGGTTTTAAAAAAAGGGGGTATAGAAAGGGAGCCAACTGTTCAGGAATTTTTAAACTTTTGCGAAAATGCAAAGCCATATCTTCTTATTGCTGAAAAAAACAGTTGGAAAGTATCGGTTAAAGGTCTTATGGAATTTAACAAAATTAAAGAGGAGATAGAAAATGTTATATGTAACGCTTAAATCAAAAATGGTTTTGGAAAATTATAATCAAAAGGAACTTGCGGCGGCAATCAATATGAACCCACCTACACTGTCATCACGCTTTCACGGAACATATCCGTTTGATATGGATACTGTGTATGCAATATGTGATACATTGAATATAGCGTATACAGATATACCCATATATTTCCCAAAAGGAGGGAAAGGGCTTACACAAGCGCAAAAAGAACAAAAGTTAATTAAACTTGGATAAAAGAGGAGTGAAATTGTGGCAGTAATAACAGGTTGTGTGATAGCAATAGTATGGATATTTGTACTTGCGAATGTAGATAAAGCATACAAGAACATCGAGGTAAAAGACAAATGGAAAGAACGTTGATTATTATCTTGGGAATAGTTTTTGTATCGGCATATATAACAAGCCGATTTGATGAATAGAGGTGCAAACAGTGAATTTTGAGTGGCTAAACAAAAATGCTCCGACAGTAAAAACAGCCTATGAAAGCTTTAAGAAAGCTAATGGGTATATTGATGAACTTCAAGGCAAAGACCTTGTATATTTTGAGTTGCGTTTTATGGCTACATATTTTCTTTTGGGCAGATGCGAGAAATTTGAAGAAATTTTTGATACGGATAATCAAGGCATAAAAGAACGAATAGAAAAAAGTAAAAATGAAATGTTGGTTATTTGTGAGACGCGGGAAAATCTGTACAAAGCCAAAAAGCGTGTAGCGTATGACATTTTAATTGAAAATATTGATTTATATATTGAATTTATGGAACGGGAAAAAGAACGGCGGATTGCAAAAAAATATAGAGAAAGTCAAGGCAAAGAATATAAGCCATTAATACAAATGGACGGTATTTTTGATATAGAAGAAAAGCAACGCAGAAAACAGACCGTAAAGGAAAGTTTTTTGTGTTGCATATAAAAAAGCCGGTGGTCACAACACCACCGGCGCTTTCAACAACAATGTTGAAAGAATTCTTAGTAACAGCTATATTGTAACACATTAATTTAAAAATGTCAAAAATTTTTTGGCATTGCAAATATTTTTTAGCAGTCGATACTGTCGGCTTTGAGGACTTGATAAAGTAATTAACTTATCGGTCATAGCTGTTTATTTTTTTATATATCAAAAAAACATAAAATAAAAGGAGAAAAAACAGTTATGCCCTATATATCAAAAACAATATATGCAGGTGATACTATTGAAAAACTGAAAATATTTTCGGGAAGATACGGTGTGCGTACTTCTCCCATAAAAGCAAATACAAAAGAAACCAAAAAGCAAGCAAAAGAAATAAACAAAATAAATTCTGAAAGAAATCTACGTTGGGAGATGAATAACAATTTCAAAGCGGGAGATATACATTGCGTTTTGACATATAAAAAAGAAAATAGACCTAAGACAAGACAATTAGCTCATAGAGATATCCGTAATTTTCTTATAAGATTAAAAAGAAAAAATCCAAATATTAAATATATCTATACCACTGTTTGTGGCAGAACAGGGAAAGTACCGCATCATCATATAGTCATCAGCGGAGTTACCGCAGAGGAACTGCAAAAAGCTTGGGGCAATGTAGGAATGGCAAGAAGTACATTTCTTTACAAAACAAACGGTGTCAATGATTTTGCGGAACTTGCAGCATATTTTATTAAACAAACGGAAAAAGACAGCACCCGTCCAAAAAACGCAAGACGATACACATCAAGCAAGAATTTAAAACCGCCAAAGATAGTAAGACGTATTATCAGCGCAAAGAAATGGAGAGACAACTTAAAAACTCCTGAAGGATATTGTCAAATTGAGAAGCAAGAATATGACAATGACATAATAAATGTTACATACAATTTATGGCGGTTTGTAAAAATTATAAGTTAAATCCGCAGACATCTGCAAATATAAAAAACATAACTATTTTTCCGGCATTAGCAAAATGGTACAAAATAATCAAAGGGGGAATAAAAATGTTTAAACCTACTATATGCAAAGGGTGTAAATATTATCAAAGAGTATCGGGACTTGGCAGTAATAATAATTTTTGGTGTACGTATGCCATACATACAGACAACTCCGTAAAATACCGCCGTCAGAATGTTACAATCACCCAAATACACCCTATACACCGAGAGTGCGAATAAGAAAAAACGTTTTAAAAAACAATGGCAATGAAATTTTACAAATAAATTGAAATTAAAGGAGAATAAGCAATGTTTGAAGAATTAAAACAAATAGTAACAGAGCAGATGGAACCATTTAATACGGAGGGAAAAGCGGAAAAACGCTGTGGTAAGCTAATCATTAAAGTAGCAGAGGCAAACCCACAGGCAACAGAGGTTATATTGCAGGACATAACAAAAAACAAACTCAATTTAGTTGCCTGCACGGAATTTATAAGAAAAAAAGCTATGGAAACAGCGAAAAAAAATAAGCTCAAGGAGTGTGAGTATGACGACGAGGACTATATTTCATATATATGCGAATTTTACGGAATAGAAGACGGGATATCGGAACCATTGCAGGATATTAAAATTCCTGTGCATGCCCCAAAAGTCTTTAATCTTGAAGATTTTATGTAAGGGGTGAATAAATGTGAAACTGAAAGAACTTTATGCTCTCCCCTTTGCGCCTGCGCCGGATATAAAAGTGGAGCAATACACAGAAGTAACGTCAAAGTGGGGGAGAGTATATGAAAGAGAAAACTTTTTATACTCTGTCAGAAAAATTGAGTTTTACAGGGAAGAATTACTTGAAGTGACTGTATTTGATTATATTGGGAAACCTATATTCAGAACGTGGCAGACAGATACACGTGTGCTTGGCCAACGTACTGATAGAAATGATAATATTCCCACAAACAGTACGATAAATTCAATGTGTCATTTTTATGGTCACATATATAGCACTGATGAACAAAGCATTGAAACAGCTAAGAAATGGATAGAAGAAAAGCATAAATCTATGTTTATGTATAATGAAGGATATATATGCTTACAAAATTTGGGAAATTTGCAAGCGGATATAAGACATATTAAATGTGATGCGGAAAGAGAAAAAATCCGAAAGAGTACAGATGATAAAATGCTGATGATACGCAATGTTCCAAAGAATTTTGAAGATAGAATAATTAAAGATGCTTACAGCAACAATCATCTGTTAATATATGATTATAACAGAAAAGCGGAAACCACTGCCTATTGTACCCGATGTGGCAATACTGTAAAGGTAACAAAGCCGAGAAACTATGCGGAGTGTGTTTGTCCTCACTGTAAAAGGGCAATGACGTATATATCAAAATATACACTTTGCCGGCATAAAGAGAAAACTTACACAAAAGATGTTCAGTTATGTCAAAAGTTTAAACAGGGGGGCTTTGTGGTTAGGTATTTTCACAGTATGTTGACTATTGACTATAAATGGAAAATAACTCTCAAATTAGAGGAATGTTTTAGATGTTTCCACGAAAAAATATCAGAGCCAGTATATATATCAAGTGAATATGAATTTATCAACAAATATAATAATGGTTATAATTGGCATAGATGTTTCAGTAGGTATGGTATTTCATATATTTCCGGTTATGTCTATCCTGACAATCTTAAAAAACTATTTAACGATACAGAGTATAAGTATATTCCATTAGCAAATATTTGCAATAATTGTAAAAATATCAATATAGAAAGAACTTTGCAGGCAATACAAAAAGACAAAAGTATTGAACATTTGAGTAAACATAAACTATGGAATTTAACTAAAAGTAGGATTAATGCCATATATACCGGTTGGAATACCATAGAGTCTGAACCTTGTAATTATCAAACATTATCTTTAAATGCAAAAAATATAAAGGAGAGCCTTTGCAATCTGACAATGCCGGAGATACGTTATTTTATAAATATTAATGTGAGGGCAGATCAGCTTTTAATATATAGGATTTTAAAGAGTGTAAATCAAAATACTCACGGAAATATGGAACTTTCCGAAAAATATGAGATGTATAGGCGTTCTGTTGAATTACAAAAGGTAATTAAATATGTTAAGTTTAAAAAACTTATAGAATATCTGATAAAACAGGTTGATGTAATGCCATTAAAAGATATATATACATCTAATGGGGAAAACAAAAAAAGGAAAGAATATGTGTATGAGGTTTTGCAAACATATAAAGATTATTTAAAGGACTGTGAGAGATTAGGATATAATCTTAAAAATGATTTTATACTGTATCCCAACAATCTGTACAATGCTCATCAGTCAACAATAGCAGCGATTAAGACAGAAAAATCAAAAATATTGGATAAAGAAATAAAAGAAATTAGTCAAAAATATAAAAAGTTAGAGTATAAAAGCAGAGATTTTATAATTAAGGTCGCTACATCGTCAGCAGAACTGATTAACGAGGGACAGACATTACATCACTGTGTAGGCAGATATGCAGAAGATATGGCGGAAGAAAACTCTATAATATTTTTTGTGCGTCAGGCTAATAAATCAGATACCCCATTTGTAACATTGGAGCTTAATCCACATACAAATGATATTGTGCAGGTACGGACAAAACACAACCAACTCCCCCCAATTGAAGTAACAAAGTTTGTCGAGAAATGGAAATTAAAAAAATTGCATAAAGCGGAAAAGAGAAAAGGAGCATAAACAATGAATGAAATAACACAAAGTCGAAATATAGACATTATCACAAATGAAATAGTAAGTTATCAAAAAGCGATACAAGCCATTGTGGATTTGGCAAAGCCATTAATCCTTGAAAAATCAGTCGAGATTGGCAAAAGGCTCATTGAAGCAAAAGATATGGTCGGACACGGCAACTGGGAGAACTACTGTAAGACAAAGCTTAATTACAGTCAGCGACAAGCGACTAACTATATCAATGTTTATAAGACATATAATGATGAGCAGATACAATTCGGCAAAGTGGCAAATTCGCAGATGTATGCAAATTTGAACTTTTCCCAGCTTGTGGAATTGACTGCCGTATCTGATGAGGTCCGAGAAGATATAGTCAGTGAAAATGATATGGAAAGCACCACGATTGCGGAACTTAAAAAGATTATTGCTGAAAAGACAAAAATTATCGAGGACAAGGACAGCGAGCTTTCAGAAAAAGAAAATATCGAAAAAGACCGAGACCGCCTACAAGGCTTGATACAAGTCAAGGAAAATGCGGTTAATGCTTTGGAACAACAGACCAAAGAATTACAAAGGCAAATCAACGACCTTGAAATGCAGGCACAACAAGTATCTGTTGATGAACTTGCAAATATTGAACAGGTAAAAGCGGAAATTACAGGACAGATGAAAAAAGAATTTACGGAAGAAAAAGAAAAGATTGTCGCAGGTTTAAAAAAGAAAACCGAAAATGAAGTTGCAGATATAAAACAACAGCTTGCCGATATACAAAACGCAAAAGAAAAAGCGGAACAGGAGCTTTTGAAAGCGCAGGAACAGGCAAAGAAGACTGCAGAAGAAAGCGAAAAGTTACGCAAGGCTGCAACTGTTATCAATACTGCGGAAAGTGACAAGATAAAAGAGAAGTTCCTTGATTTGCAAAACACTGTCAATAGAATATGTTTTTTATTGGTTGAGTTGAAAGACAAAGACCAAAAGTCAGCGGATATGCTCAAAAGCGCTCTGCTTAATTATGCGGACGCATTTGTGAAACAGATTAATGAAATTTAATGCAGTTGCAATATTAAAAGGGGCGCGGGTTCTCCCGCCGAGCTGCGTCCGCTGTATAGGCGGATGCTATGCTCGCCCTACCGTGTAGGCTTAAAAAGGAGATTGAAAATGGCTATAAGAGAGTGTAGTGATTGTGAATATTGCAAGAGCTTAACAGACAGCGAGGGAAACGTTATTGATTTTTGTATGGATACAAATGGTGGGAATTATTTGGGTGTAGTTGGATTATGTGGTTATTGTACAGCAGAGAATGAAACAGATAATTTGTTAGATGATGAAATAGAAGGATAGGTGGAAATAATGAAAAGAAGTGACTTCGAAAAATATTTAGGTAAAAAAGTACAAATTACACTTTTTGATAATGAAATCATACAAGGCGAACTACATAAAACAGGCGAAGAACAGTTTAAAAACGAGCCTAATTTGTATTTACCTCAGAAAAGATACTTCTTAATCAATCCTCAGTCGTGTTTATTTAGATGTTCACATGTTAAAAAATTAAAAAGGGAGATATGATATGTCAAATAAAATAACAAGTCTTAATATTGAAGAATTTAGAGCATTAGAAAATATAAGTAACTCTCAAAAGCAAAACAAATATAAAAATCAAAAAGCGGAATATGCAGGTATTACTTTTGACAGCAAAAAGGAAAGAGACAGATACAGATATCTTGAAATGCTCCAACGTTCCGGAATGATTAGAGAACTGCAAATACAAGTGCCGTTTACTTTGATAGATAAAAATAAAAACGGAAGTGCTGTCAAATACATAGCTGACTTCGTATATTTTGATATTGAGAAAAAGCGACAGATTATAGAAGATGTCAAAGGAGTTAAAACTCCGGTATATAAGCTTAAAAAAAGATTAATGGCCGAAAAAGGATATCTTATAACGGAGGTATAAAAAATAGCCCTCACTGATAATACGGTGAGGGTGAAAGTATTAAGGGAGGTAGTATATTGAAAAGAATACCAAATTGGGCAGTAAAAATAGTAAGCGGAATATTGGAAAGCGGACAACAAAAAGAAAAATTAAAGGATTGCGACAATATAGCAAATTCTTTATACACAACACAGGAACAAAGAAACAGATTCATACACGCACTACAACTTAATATTATTAACCGCAAAAAATATTCCGCTTTGTATCTTATACGTATATATGATTTAAACATATCAGAGAAAACATTTTTTAGATATAAGGAGCGATACTGTCAAAGTATAGCAAAGAGTATTGAATTGAATTGTGAAAATAAACAAAAATTAACATAATTTATGTGGAAAATCACAAAATAAGATTATTCCACAAAATTTTAGTGGAATTTCACAATAACATATGTTATACTTAACTTGGAAAGTTGTTTTTAGCGTGTCATTATATACCAATATTTTAATTTTTAAAATGTATAATAAGTATAAGATTTGATTCATAATATTTAAAAGAGATAATGATTATAGAGAATGTATGAAAGGGGAATAATTATGAACGATATAACTAGAAGGTATATTAATGATTTAGCTGAAAAGGTAATAGAAGTATATGGTATAACTATTCCAATTGAAAATATATTTGATGTCGTTACAAAAATTGGTGGCAGAATAGAAGAGAAAATAGGCTTTGATGACTTATATGATGGAACTATAAGCAAAGAAGAAACTAATAATTTTGTCATAGCAATTTCAAGATATCAAAGTAATCAAAGAAAAACATTTACTATTGCGCATGAATTGGGACATCTTTTTTTGCATATGGGATTTAGGACTGATAAACAAATATGGGAAAACCAAAATTATGTATATAGGCGTTTTGGATCTTCTGAGCAGGAATATCAAGCGAATGAGTTTGCTGCTGCATTACTAATGCCTAGAGATAAGTATAAAGAAGTTCTTGATGAAAATACAAATGGTCTAACAGTCGATATTGATGAAGTAGCAAGATATTTTCATGTATCAGTTTCTGCAGCAAAAAATAGAGGAAAATTTTTGGGGTACATCTAATGGACTTGACGAATGAAAAAAATTTAATACTTGGAGATTTAAAGATACCTGATGAAATAAAAAATGAAATGACATCTGATACTGTAGATAATGATAGAGAAGAACGAAGCAAAGCAGAATTAAATTTGTTCTTCTCTTTTGATATTGTAAATTCAACAAAATATAAAACACTTACAGGTAATTGGCCAATAATTTTAAAAGAATTATTAAATTATATTCTTAAATTAGTTAATAGAATACAAGAATTAAATACTTGCTTTCTATGGAGAGTAATAGGTGATGAAATAGTTTTTATTTTACCAATAAATAATAAAAATGAAATTACAAAAGCAGTAGATGCAATTTTTGAAATAACTCAATACATTACTATATCGCTAAAAAATTCAAATTTTTATGATATAATAGAAGATCAAAGTATACAATGTAATGATATATTCAATTTAAAAACACAGGATATACTTTCTATTAAATCCACTGCATGGATAGCTGCAATAAATAAAAAAATAGAATCACCTTATGATAATACATATTGCGATTATATATCCAATACAAATGATAATCCGATAAGAGATTTTGTTGGAAAAGATATTGATGCTGGATTTAGAGTTAAAGGATATACTCAATCAAAAAGATTGGCAGTCAGTTTTGAACTAGCATATTTATTGATGAAATATAAAAAAACAAACAATTTATATCTTATTGATTATACAAAATTAAAAGGTGTTTGGAATGACGAATTATACCCAGTTATATGGTACTATGATGGCAATATAGTGACGCAGTGTCAAAAAGAACTTCTAGGTAAATCGGAAGAAAATGGATTTAGAGACAGTTTTTATTATAATGATATAGAAAACAATATTTTTGTAAAAAATTATTTTAATCGACAAGGAAACGAAAAAAATAAATATTGTACCTTAACTCCTAAAATGTATGAAAGTGAGTACGCTTTAAAAAAAATAGCTAGTGACAGAAATATAGAACAAAAAATTAATTATCTAGAATCACTATGTAAAAACGATATTACAAGACAAAATAATAATATAAATTATGGACCATTAAAATTACATTGTGTGGTAGTTTGTTGTAATGTAACAGATAGAAAGCTTTTGATAATAAAACGTGGCTCAGAACATAGTAGTAATTTGCATAGGTGGGAATTTGGATGTGCTAAGGCTAATGGTACAACTTCTCTAAAAACTACAGTAATAGACTATTATAAAAATAATTTTGGGATAGATATTGAATTGTGTTTAGATAATGCTAGACAAGACAAACAACCTATACCAATTGCAGTCTATGAGTTGGAAAATTCATATATGGTAAAAAAAGGTATTATATTTATCGCAAAAATTTTAAATAAAAATATAGAACAAACTTTTAGACCCAATAATTCACATACAGAAATAAAATTAGTTTCACAGGAAGAATTAAATCAAATATTACCTGAAGAAGCTGTAAATGATTTTCATGTAACAGCAAATGATGTATTTAATAATTTCAATAAATATTTTGAAAAAGAGGAGTTATTAATATGAAAGATATAAAAGATTATTTACAAAAGCAGTTAGATACTACTAATATGTGGCTTTCTTTTGCTGAGGGTAAAAACGCGGCATTATTAGCATTTAATATAGCAATGTTGACTATGTTTAAGGGATTACATAAGACTAATCCGAAAATATTTATTGTAATAGTATTTTTAAATATTTTATCAAGTATTATATGCTTGCTTTCATTTTTGCCTAATTTAAATAAGTTGAAAAATAATAAAGCAAATAAGAATGAAAAAGATATAAATATGCTATTTTTTGGCGATATTGCAGAAATGGAAAATCCAAATCAATATATTAAAAATGTAATGAAGCA
>JAHHTR010000060.1 GCA_020024515.1 Angelakisella sp. | reverse complement strand
CAGATATTTATAAAATTAAGATTTATTTATATAAATTTAGATTAAAAATTTCATTTTTTCATAAAGTGGATTGTTAAGGAAAGTATCAAGTGAAAAAATAATCAATGTTTCATCAAACTTATTTGAGTTTATCTTCTGCAATATTTCATTTTCATTTTGCAAATTCCAAAAAGAAATATTGCTGTAATGTAAAGCAAGAAACGGGAGAAGTTTGGTTGTATTGTTGTCACCTATTACCATAAGATTTCTGTTAATTACATTTTGTGAATTGTTTTTTATATTGATATACAGTCCGTTTCCTCCCAAAACAATATCATTTGGATTTTGGCTTATAGTCGCTTCTTGTGGGAAAAGGGTATAATAAGTTTTATTTTCATTATTATTCCAGTTTTCAACAATTACATTGACAGGTGTGTTTTTGTGGTAATAATATACTTTATCGGGAGGAATGCTGTTATATAATATATTATTATACAGATTTCCGTAAAAGTCTAAACCAACTTCGCTTTTGGTAAAGTTTTCAAGACCATAGGCGGTATAATTTAAACGATAAGAAAGAGTATTGTAAATTAAGTAGTGAGCATACATAGTTAAAGAAGTATCTGTTTTATAAAAAATATCATTTTTCTTTTTGGAAAACAGTTGAGGATATACGTCTATTCCTGTTATATCATCACCCAATCTTTTATATATTTTTTCAGTTAATTCTCTTTGATTAATTTGGTTTGCATTTGCAAAAATAGGCAATTCTTCCTGATATATTGCAGGTGCAGTTGGAATTAATACAATAGTAGCTCGTTTTTTATATTTATTTGCAAATTCTTTTATAGTATTTATATTCTTGCTTTGTGTACTGTATGTTTCATCAATATTAAGTTTTTCTAAATATCTGTTATTATTGTAAAATACACCATTAAATTCTTTCTTGCCAAGTATATATTGTATATTGTACTTAGCTTTTATTAATTGTTTATGGTTTATAAAATTATTTTTTAAATATTTTTCGGTTTCGTTGAAAATAGTATTTGGTGAAAAATAGTTTTCTGTAACAATATTTTTTAGATTGTCAAAGTGAAATATTAAAAAGTATATTAGTACAGTATATATTATTATTAAAAATGCGATAGGACGTAGTCGATGTTTCAAAAAAATTACTTCCTTTTGTCTTATATTTATATTAAAAAAAGGATTTATTCATATAACACTTTTTTAAGTGAGAATAAATCCTTTAATAATTTTTAAAATAATCTGCTAATACTTAGCTGTACATTTTACCAGGAAGGACAGGGTTTGGATTTGCTGAAACTTTTGATGGAGTTGGTGTAGAACCTGCCGGTAATAGTTTTGCCATTACAACATAACGGTAATCGTTTGGATATTCAAATTTTGGAGCAAATTTGTAAGTACAAGTAGATAGTGTTAGTATATTATCTTTTGTGGTTACAACTACATCTTCAAAATTGTGAAGAGAACCTTTTTTAGCATGGTTAATTATACCAAGCATAGTTTCATCATCAGGATTTGTGCGAATGTAGTCAAAATCTGTTTTTGTATAGAATACAGCGAATATTTGCCACACCATTTCTTGTGTAGGTGTTGAGAAGTAGATAAATTGGTTATTCTTAGCAAAATCCAAATCAATATATTTTTTTAGCTGACCAAATTTAATACCGTGTTTGCTGTCGTCCATACTGTGACCATATAGTACAGTATTTTTTGAAAGAGGTGTTTTTGCATAAAATTTGTTTCTAAAATCTGCAAAGTAACAACCGTTAAAGTTTTCTTCTTGATAGATATTTCTTCTTAGGTAGTAATCGTTATCTGTTGATTGAACAACCACGTCACTGATAGTTGTGTTAGGAATATGAAGGTAGCCTACCATATTACTTTTCTGTTTCTTCTCTTGGTTCATTTTTTTGTCAAACTCAACCATCTTTTTAGACATTTCTGTTTGAATTTCTTTTGGATTTGTAGCTTTAATTACATTATCAGGCGTAGGTTCATCTTTGTTTTGCGAAGGGTGAGAAGGTACAGATGAAGTAAATGATTGTGATGGTGATTCTGAACTCTCAGATTTTGATTCAGATTGAGATTCTGAGTTAGATTCAGATAATGTAGAAGATTCTGATATACTTGTACTACCATTACTTAAATCCACAGATGAATTTTCATCTTTTTTACCACAAGCAACACTTGAAAGTAACATTACGCATATCATTACGATTGAAAGTGTTCTTTTAAATATTTTTTTCATAATTCAGTAATTCTCCATTCTCTGTAATATAAATACATAAAACAGTATTAATTAAAAGCAATAACATAATTTATATTAGCATAAAAATAATTTGTTTGCAATATATTTTTCTTTAATATAATTTAACTATGTCAAATTAAAAATGATTTAGAAAGTTTGTGTGTAACACTGTTGCTTGCAAGTATAAGTATTTCGTCACCTGAGGCAACAGTTGTTTTTCCTCGAGGGATAATGAATTCGCCATTTCTTGTTATTGAAATTATAACGCAGTCATCTGGAAGCAAGATATCGCTTATTCTTACACCGTCAAGCTCTGAGTTTTCGGGAAGAGTAATTTCGCTGATAGTTGCTTGGCCTCTGTTAAGTGGCATAATTTGTTTTATAGCAGAAATATCAACTTCTCTTTCAAGTTGGCTTGCTATACTATCGGTTGCAGATATTGGAATATCTACTCCCAATGTTTTCATTACCGATAAATTTTTTGGATTATTTACACGAGAAACGGTTTTTTTGATACCAAAGACTTTTTTTGCTATTTGGCAAGTAATCAAATTTGTTTCATCAGAACCTGTTACTGTAACAAGGCTTTGTGCAGATGATGTATCAGCTTCCTCTAAACATTCTATGGTACTTCCGTCTCCACATATACATTTTATTCCCAAACTGTCGGAAATGTGTGAACAGGTTTCTCTGTTTTGTTCTATAACTATTGGTGAATGACCATGTTCTTTTAATGTTTTGGCAAGGTAATAGCCTACTTTACCCGCACCAATTACTATAACTTTCATTTTAAGCTACCCTTTCATTATTTATAAATATATTAATTATAATATTTATATAAGTTTTGCATATATCAAATTATCACCGTTTTGCAGTTTGTAGTTTTCGTTGGCATCACGAAGAATAACCGAACCGTCTGATTTTTCTACACCTATTATGGTTTCGGTTTCATCATGGGATATGTGGCTAAGTTCCACACCGTAATAATTTTTTGGAATAGGTATGTGTTCTATGGCAAGTGAAGATGTTGCAAATGAGATAGTATTGTTTATATCGTCATCTTGTCCATTGATTATTCTTTCTATAACATCTACCGTTAATGCTGTTGGAGATATTGTATGTAGTCCGAATTCTGTAAAAATATTTTTTCTTTTAGGGTCATATATTCTTGTCAAAACTTTCGGTACATTAAAGAAGGTTTTTGCAAGTTGTGAAACCATTATATTGGTATTATCATCATCTGTAACGGCAGCGACAAAGTCACATTCTTCTATACCGCCTTCACGTAAAATATCAGCATCAATAGGAACTCCTTTTATCGCATAGCCGGTAAAAGAATTATCCAAACGTGTAAAATTATTTTGATTTAAATCTATTACAGAGACATCATGACCTTTTTTATAAAGACTATTTGCAAGTCCCGAACCTACTTTTCCGCAACCAATAATTAAAATATTCATTTTTTACTCCTTAAAAAAGTAAACATTATAGTAATTAAACCTATTATAATGTACGTTTTATATTATATATTCTTGCATACAATTTAATAAAATTTATATAGTTATTCTACACTAATTTTTAATATTTTTCAAGTACATATAATTTGTAAATAAATAACAAAAAACTCTCGATTTTCTTATAAAAAAATCGAGAGTTTCATTGTTTACACCTGTTTTCTGTTTAGGAATTAAACAGCACGTTCTACCTTACCTGAACGTAAACAACGGGTGCAGGCGTAGATGTGGCAAGGAGATCCGTTTACAACAGCTTTAACACGTCTAACGTTTGGTTTCCAAGCTCTATTAGATCTTCTATGGGAGTGTGATACTTTTATACCAAAAGATACACCTTTTCCGCAAATGTCGCACTTAGCCATGGTCTGCACCTCCTTTTCTTCATAGAATTTGCTTTTTTTGCATTTACTGACTGTAAATTACAAACAAGCGGTAACATTAGTATTTTAACAGTTTTAGTTTAAAATTGCAAGTGCTTTTTTTAATTAAATTAAAGTTTTTTATAAAACTAATAATTTAATACTATTTAATAAAGGTTTTTAGCATAAATAACTAAAAAATAATAATTATAATAGTTTAATATCCATAGTATGTACTCTTTCGGTATTTGTTTCAAGAGAAAGACAACCTTGTTTATCTTTGAACTCATCGGTAGTTTCATTGGAGAATGGAGCTGAACCGTTCCATGGCTCTATGCAAACATAATCTTGGTAGCCCATACCGAATTTTGTCCAAAAAGCAACAGAATCAAAACCGGCAAAGTCTACAAATACGCCTTTTTCTGTTTTTGGATTAATCATACTTACTGTTCTTGATTTTAGCTTATCGCAGTACACAGCGTCATCTGCAAACATTTCATAGCTTAGTGGGTATGTATCGCTGTCATTTAAAAATTCCCTGCGGTTATTTACATTAAAGTAACCTTTTTCATTATCATGAACAATAGTATCTATTGTCTCTTTTTGTTCAAATTTAAGTATATAATCTTGTAAAGTTTCACAGTCGTATAAAGGACAGATAAATCCCGGGTGAGCACCTAGACAATAGTACATTTTCTTGTCACCATCATTTTTTACTGTATATATAACTTTCAGATTTGCACCATCAAGTATATATTTCATTGAAAAAGTAAATTTATAAGGATATTTTTTAAGAGTTGTTTCATTAGAATGGATTGTAAACAGTGCTGAATTTTCAGTTTGCTCGCTTACCTCAAATTCTGTAACTTTTGCAAAACCATGTTTTTCAATAGAATATTCCACACCGTCAAATTTAGTTTTGTCGTTGATTAGTCCACCAACAAGTGGAAAAAGAACAGGTGAGCAACCTGCCCAAACATCAGGATTACGTTGCCAGATGTATTCCAATCCTTTTGGGTCTTTGAATGAAACCAGTTGTGCACCAAGTGACTCAATAACTGCTGTGTAACCTTTATTTTTCAGAACTACATTTTGCATATTATTATCCTCTTTTCTATTAATAAATTGTTACTTTATAAAAAAATTGTTAGTCTATAAAACCAATTTTTTTATTTACTTTATTCATTATTCTATGTGAAATAGATTCTGCTTTTTCCGCGCCTTCACGATAGCATTTTTCAAGATATGATTTATCGGTCATAAGCTCATTATATCTGTCTTGAATTGGTTTTAGTTCTGCACAAACAACTTCGCCTACTGCAACTTTAAAGTCTCCATAGCCTTTGCCCCTAAATTCGTCTTCAATTTTATCAAATGTTTTGCCTGTAAGAGCGGAATATATACCCATAAGGTTATTTATACCGTCTTTGCCTTCACCATAGTGAACAGATGCTTCGCTATCTGTAACTGCACCTTTAAACTTTTTAATAATAGTATTCGGTTCATCAAGAATAGAAATGAAAGCCTTTGTGTTTGTATCTGACTTTGACATTTTCTTAGTAGGGTCTTGCAGTGACATTACCCTTGCGCCTTCGTTGCTCTTTGGAATAATACCATCGGGAACGGTAAATATATTTCCATATATTCCGTTAAAACGGTTTGCGATATCACGGGCAAGTTCCAAATGTTGCTTTTGGTCAGCACCGACAGGCACAAGGTCTGTACCGTAAAGAAGAATATCTGCCGCCATAAGTGATGGATAAGTAAATAGTCCTGCATTAATATTATCGGCATATTTTGCAGATTTGTCCTTGAACTGTGTCATACGTGAAAGTTCACCGAACTGTGTATAGCAGTTTAATATCCATGCAAGCTGTGAATGTGTTGGAACATGACTTTGTATAAAAGCAATACTTTTTTGTGGGTCTATTCCACAGGCAAGTATAAGAGCATAAGAAGAAAGTGTGTTTTTCTTTAATGCTTGCGGATCTTGTCTTACGGTTATTGCATGCAAATTTACGATAGAATAGAGACAATCGTAATCAGCCTGTAATTTGTCCCAATTACGTATGGCACCTATATAGTTGCCAAGTGTAAAAACACCTGTTGGTTGTATTCCTGAAAATACACGTTTTTTTCTTTCTGTTTGTGTTGCTGGTGTAGTGTTTTCACTCATTTTTTATTACCTCTCTTTTTTTATAGCTCTATTTTTTTGAACATTTTTTCTATCCCTTGTTGAATTTCTTCATTTGTCGGTGTAGAAAAGTTTAGTCTGATGTGGTGACACTCTGCTTTTTCATCAGTTTGAAAAGCAAAGCCTGGAACGATGGCGATTGATTTATTAAAACATTCTTTGCAGAATTCCGATATGTCAATATGATTTGGAATTTTGCACCATAAAAACAATCCGCCTTGTGGTTTAACATAGCTTAAAAAGTTATTTTCATCAAATTTGGCAATGGCATTTTCCATAGCAGTAATCTTATTTTTATATAGTCTTTGAAGTTTTGCGATATGTAGATTAATATTACATGTTGTCAAGAATTTTTCACAAATAATTTGTCCCAAAACATTTGTGTGTATATCACTAAACTCTTTTGCAACACCAATTTTTTGTGTAATATTTTTGTTGGCAATAACATATCCTACACGTATACCGGGAGCAATTATTTTGCTGAAACTTCCTACATATATAACTAAACCGTCAGTATCAAGTGATTTTATTGAAGGGATATGTTCACCTTCAAAACGTAGTTCTCCATAAGGATTATCCTCTATTATAACAATACCGTATTTCTGACATAGGTTATATATTGCTTTACGTTTTTCGTAGCTTGTTGTATATCCTGTCGGATTTTGGAAATTTGGTACTGTGTAGAAAATTTTTATATTTTTGTGTGTTTTTAGATAATTTTCCATTATATCTAAATCTACACCGTCTTGTTGCATTGGAATACCCAAAATTTTTGTATTGTATAGACGGAAGGTATTTAAAGCACCTATATAAGATGGGTCTTCTGTTAATACATAGTCACCTTCGTTTAGCAAAACTTTTGCTGAAAGGTCTATTCCTTGTTGAGCACCACTGACAACCAATATTTCGTCACTGTCTTTTATAAGATTTTGTTCTCTTGCAGTTACATAATCTTTTATAGCATAGTTTAAATGCTTAGTGCCTTCGGATACAGAATATTGTAATGCTGTTATAGGGTTTTCGGTAAGAACCCATTGACATATACGTTCTATTTCATCAATAGGAAAAGCCTCTTGCGCGGGATTTGCAGCAACAAAAGAAATAAATTCGCTTTTCTTAGAAGCTTTTAAAATTTCTTTAATCGCAGAAGGTTTTACCGATTGGATTTTATCCGAAAAATTATATTCCATAATAGTTTACTTCCTTTATTATTATTTCATATACAGTATTATAACAAAAGTTCGTTCGTTTTTCAATAAATAATAATTTGTTTATTTATTGTATTTACAAATAATTAATTGAAATAACATAAATAATATAATATAATTATATTATCTGTTTTTTAAACAAAAACTATAAATAAAAATGTATTTTTAAAGGTATAGAATATATACCGAAAGGAGAACAAAAAATGTCAATGTATACCGGTACAAAGTGTCCTGTATGTGACACAGAATTTACCGAAAATGATGATGTCGTAATTTGTCCCGAATGTGGTACGCCACATCATCGCAGTTGTTATAACAAAAATGGTCAATGTATAAATGTTGACTGGCATAAAGAAGGAAAAGTATGGCAAGCTCAAATCAATAATAATACAAACAGTAATGTAAATGGCAGTACGTCAATAAATTATGTACGTTGTGCAAATTGTGGTACGTTTAATCCTGATAATATAGCTATTTGCGGTAAATGTGGCACTCCATTGGAAAACAATTCAATAAAAATAGAAGATCCGGAAGAATTGGAAAACATCAAGAGACTGACAAATGTTTTGTCAGAAGTTTTTAATACACAAGAAAATGAAAAGAAAACATTTGATGAAAAAAATGAAGTATCAACAGCCGATCTTGCAGACTTTGTCGGTCAAAATAATTTCAGCTTTTTGATGAAGTTTAATGTTATTTACAGCAGAAACGCCTATCCGTTTAATTGGCCCGCATTCATATTCGGCTTTCCGTATTTCTTTTATAGAAAAATGTATAAAATAGGTTCAGTAGTAATGGCAATTACTTTATTGTCACTTGTACCGTCGTTTATTGTTTCTTTTGGCGCGGTAAATGAAGCTATGCAATCACTTGTTACACAAAATTTGCCTGTTACGATTGAAAATTTACTCTTGTCTATGCAAAATATCCTTCCCACAATGACAGTAGCTTCTCCACTAATAATGATTTCAAATCTTTTAAATTTTGCAATTCGTATTTTTTGTGCAATGTTTTTTAATAGACTTTATTTGAAACACTGTATAAATAAGATAAGTAAAATACGTAAAAACTTTGGTGAAAATGTAAGAGAGCAATCTCCGCTTACTTCGTCTTCATTTGTACAAACATTGAGAGTCAACGGTGGAGTAAATCCTCTATCAGTAATACTTTCGATAATTATTTATTATTTGATATTTGTTATTATATCTTTTGTAATATCTTTCGCTATGTTACTTATTTAATATGTTTGTAAATAAAATATAAGCAGAATGGAGAATTTTTATGGAAATAAGAAAAGCTGTCATTCCGGCGGCAGGACTAGGGACACGTGTATTACCGGCAACCAAAAGTATGCCGAAAGAAATGCTATCGATTGTTGATAAACCTGCAATCCACTATATTGTAGAAGAAGCTGTACGTTCAGGTATAACAGATATACTTATCGTTACAAGTCGCGGAAAATCAAGTTTAGCGGATTATTTTGATCGTTCACCTGAATTGGAAGATAAACTTTTAAAAAGCAACAAGACAGAAGCTTATAATCAAATGATTGAAATAGCAACTATGGCAAATATACAGTTTGTTCGTCAACAACAACCACTCGGACTTGGTCATGCCATACTATGTGCAAAAAGTTTTGTAGGGAATGAGCCTTTTGCAGTATTGTATGGTGATGATGTTATTATCTCTCCGGATGGTTATGAAACAACAAGAGAACTCTGCACAGCATACCAAAAATATGGTAAAGGTGTAGTTGGAATAAAAGAAGTAAGTAAAGAGGCAATTACAAGATACAGTTCTTTGGAAGTTTTACCAATAGAGGATAAGATTTTTAGTGTAACAAATATGATAGAAAAGCCAACTCCCGATAAAGTTTTATCATTGTATTCTATTTTGGGCAGATGTGTATTACCACCCGAAATTTTTGATATTTTGGAGAAAACACGTGTTGGTGCAGGTGGGGAGATACAGCTCACAGATGCTATGAAAGTGCTTGCAACCACAGTTGGTATGACAGGTGTGGATTTTACAGGCAAAAGATATGATATGGGCAACAAACTCGGCATTATGGAAGCAGCAGTAGAAGTTGCGTTAAATCATAATGAAATAGGTAATGATTTTAGAGAATATCTTAAAAATTTAATCAAAACACTATAAAAAAACGTCTGATATGATTTAATCATACCAGACATTTTAAAATTTATTTATATACTAAATTATTCACCCAAAAATACTTTTGAAAGAGTAACAGGTTCTACAACCTTGCCATCTTTATATGCGCGCATATTTCCGGAAGCAACTTCATCTATTAGCAGAATTTCATTATTGTTATAACCGAACTCATATTTAATATCATATAGTTCCATACCTTTTTCAGCAATTTCTTCTGCAACTGTTTTTGTTATTGTTTGTGCCAATTTAACAGTATTTTCATATTGTTCAGCTGTCATAACACCAAGTGCTATCAAACCTTCACGTGTAACAAGTGGATCGCCCAAAGCATCATTTTTGAATGTAAATTCTACATAATATGGCAAATCATCACCTTCATTTATGTAGTCATTATATCTTCTGTAAAAACTACCAACAGCCTTTAATCGACAAATTACCTCTAATCCTTTACCAAAAGGTTTAGCAGGCAATACTTCCATAGTACCTTTTTCTATATCACAATCTACATATTGTGTTTTGATACCTTGTGAATTTAAAAGTTCAAAAAAGTATTTTGACATTTTTAAATTTTGTTTACCAATACCTTCAATGGATAGACCTACTGTATTTGCACCTGGGTCAAATACACCGTTTTCGCCTGTTACTGTATCCTTAAAATCAAGCATATAGTTACCGTTTGGCAACTCATAAACATCTTTTGTTTTGCCTTCGTAAATCTTTTTCATAACAATAACCGTCCATTCTGCCATAATAGGCTGTATTAAATTTTTTGTAAAATATACTATCTGTATTTTATTTTGAAGAAAATAGACATTTACAAGGCTATAATAAATAAAATAACAGTATAGCACACATCTTTGTTATTATAACATTTAAGAAAAATACGCACAATGTCAAATTTTACAAAAAAATTTCTATATTAAAAAATATTTTCAATTTATTTGTAAAAAATAAACATATATATTTAAAATATTTTCTTATGCAAAAAGTAGTTAAAAGTAAAAAACAAAAGACTTTTGGTAATAATACTTGAAATTTGTCGAAAAATTATGTACAATTAGGAATATGTGTTAGTTGTTATTATTTTGTTATGGAGGACTATTTTATGGCAGTTGTTATTTCTGTTTCCAATCAAAAAGGCGGTGTGGGAAAAACCACTTCTTCTTATGCACTCGCATCGGTTTTTACAAATTTTGGATATAAAGTATTGTCTATTGATTTAGATGGACAAGGCAATTTGACATTTGCTTTAAATGCTGATGCAGAGAACAGTAAAACATCTTATGATGTTTTTTGTGGTGATGATATAGAAGAAGCTATACAACATACACATTCCGGGGATATTGTTCCGGCAAATATTTTACTTAGCAGTGTAGAATTGGAATTTACAGAACGTGGCAGAGAGTTTATATTAAAAAAAGCAATAGAAAAAGTTCGCAATAAATATGATATTATTTTGATAGATTCTCCGCCGGCATTAAGTATTTTGACAATTAATGCATTTACCGCATCTGACTGTGTACTTGTTCCTATGCAGGCAGATATATTTAGTTTGCAAGGACTTGCACAATTATATGATACTATTTCACGGGTACAAAAGTATTGCAATCCAAATCTGAAATTTGCAGGAATGTTTCTGACTCGTTTGGTTTTTCGTACAAATTTTGCAAAAGAAGTAAGAGAAACAGCACAAATGATAGCAGATAGTTTGCATATTCCGCTACTACAAACACAAATAAGAAACAGTGTGACTATTTGTGAAGCTCAATCGCGTCAGATAAATCCGATGGAAGATTATTCTGCAAGCAGTGTTATGCTTGATTATTGCAAACTCGTAAATGAACTGATTGAAAATGGTATTTTGAGAGATATAATAAAATAATAATTGAAATGAGGCTCTATTAAAAAATGGCAGGACAAAGGAAGTTTCCTAGTAAAGAAGCAATGTTTAGAAAAATAATGCCATCATCAATGTTGCTTTCAGAAGATGATGACAATATGAGTACAAATGCAGTCAATATTGATAACGAAAATTTATCAGCCGTAGATGTTACTAAAAAAGTTGAACCACAAATAAAAAGACGCCCACCTCTTAGAAGTAAAATTTTACTTACAGGTGAAGATGATATAAAACCAACAACTATATTAAAAGAGGATACAGAAGAAAATCAAATGTATAATATTGAAGAAAAAGCAGAAACAACTTCTGATGAATTGATAATGGATTTTGATAAGAATTCAGAAAAAATACAATTTGAAGAAGAACCTACTTCTGATGAATTGATAATGGACTTTGATATAAGAAATGATAAGCCAATATACAAAGAAACTATAAAAGAAACTATGAGTGTAGAACAAAATATTGAAACAAACACTATTGAGACTAACAAACATAGAACAGTAAATGTTATAGAATTGCTGATAAATGATAAAATTGATGTTGCTATGACAAAATTTAATTGTTGTACTTGTAGTGGTTGTCGAGATGAAGTTTATAATATAGCATTAAATTCTTTGGAAAGCAAAATAATAGAAAATAAACCTGATAAAATTACACTTGCTATGAATGACTATGGAACAAGCGGCGCTGTAACGACAGCATTGGTACAGGCAATTATAAAAGTAAAGACAAATCCGACACAATGTAAAAAGTAAAATTTTTATATACCTTATTTGATTAACTATCATATAGGG
>JAHHTR010000006.1 GCA_020024515.1 Angelakisella sp. | reverse complement strand
CAGATCATCTTCTACGAAAGATAGAAAACGCAGTAGATTTTAAGAAAATATATAAAATAGTAGAAGATTTGTATTGTCAGAACAACGGCAGACCAAGTATAGATCCTGTGGTAATTTTCAAAATGGTACTTATTCAGCATTTGTATGGAATACCTTCGCTTAGACGCACAGTAGAAGAAATTAAAATGAATGTTGCATACCGTTGGTTTTTGGGATATTTAATGAATGATGAAATTCCTCACTTTTCAACGATAAGCTATAATTTTAAACATAGATATACCGAAGAAACAATAGAGAAAGTATTTTATTGGATATTGAGGGAAATAGAAAAAGCAGGATATTTGTCACCTGAGACTGTATTCATTGACGGAACACATATTAAGGCTAACGCCAATATGAAAAAGACAGTTAAAAAGGCAGTTCCACAAGCTGCAAAGGTTTATGAAAAGCAGTTAATGAAAGAGATAAATGAAGATAGGGATAATCATAACAAAAACCCTTTTGACTGACCAAAGCCACCAAAAGAGACTGAAAATTATCACTTTTTTTATGGATTGTATCCTAAAACTCCTCTTACACTTACTTCGCCCGCTGATATAACTTCACAATCACCATTAAAATCCACAACCAAACCACCGTCCTGTGAAATATCAACCGCTACTCCATAACGTATTGAAAGTGGTGATATCACACTCACTTCTTTTCCTATTGTACAAGATAGCTTTCTCAATTTATCCAAATATTTAATATTATCATTAATAAGTTGATTATTTTCAATGAACATCTCATTTAGCTTGTGTGTAAGTATCGCTATTATAGTACTCATGCTATAATTTTCACCTGTTATTTGAAGTAATGATATCGCTTTATCTTTTAATTCTTCTTCAAAATTTTCTTGCAAAACATTTATACCTATTCCTATTATTGCATGTGAAATTTCCATTGTTTCCGCATTTGTAACAAGTCTTGTGAGTATTCCGCAAACTTTTTTATTGTCATATATTATATCATTTGGCCACTTAATATAAAAATCTTTACCTGTAATCTCTTTTAACGTATCGCATACACACAATCCTACATAAGAAGTTAACAATGACAATCTTTCAACAGTACAATTTGGCTCTAATATATATGAATAATATATACCTTTATTTATTGGTGAAGAAAAACTTCTGCCTAGACGTCCGAAGCCTTGTGTCTGCTCTTTTGAGATAACTACCGTACCATTATCTACACCATCTATTACAAGGGCATTTGCATACAAATTTGTTGAATTGACAGTATCTAGTATATAAAAATTATTATTAAGACTTATATAAGCATTAATTAAATCTTTTGTTATTATACTTTGTTTATTTTGCAAAATATAACCCTTATTTGTAACCGCATCAATTAAGTATCCTTTTGTACGCAGTTTTTCGATTGTTTTCCACACTGCCGTACGAGAAATGTTTAATTCTTTGCTTATATTTTCACCTGATATATAAATACTTGATTTTATAAGCATATTTAAAACTTTATCATCTGTCTTTTCCATTTTTCAACACCCCATTAAAATATTGACGTAAACCTTATTTTACTAATAGCCTATGTCAATATCACATAATATTTAATTATTTATTTGATTCTAACCATATAATGATTACAGATATATCGGCAGGGTTTACTCCTGATATTCTTGATGCCTGTCCAATATTTAGAGGTTTTATTTTGTTCAGTTTTTCTATTGCCTCTAATCGTAAACAGCCTACTTCATTATAGTCTTTTATTTTTTCAAGACTTCTGCTTTCAAGTTTTCTTGCCTGTTCTACTTGTTGTATTTGCTTTTTAATATAACCTTCATATTTTATTTCTGTCTCTACTTGTTCAATAACGTGTTGTGACAGTTTTGGTCTATCCACATCAAATTTACCTAAATATTCATAAGAAATTTGCGGACGTTTTAATAGTTCCGATGCACGCATTGCTTGATTTAACGGAGTTGAACCTTTTTCTTCCAAATACTTATTAAGTTCTTCATTAGGCTTTACTGATAATAACTTTAATCTTTCTATTTCTTCTTCTTTTTGTCTCTGTTCATCAAGATATTTATTATATCTTTCTTCACTGATAAGTCCTATATCATATCCTATTTTGAGCAGTCTTACATCTGCATTATCTTGACGAAGCAATAATCTATACTCACTTCTGCTTGTCATCATTCTGTATGGATCCATACAGCCCTTTGTAACAAGGTCATCAATAAGTGTTCCTATATATGAATTTGATCTTTCAAGTACAAGTGGTTCTTTACCCTGTATCTCACGTGTGGCATTTATGCCTGCAACAAGTCCCTGTGCCGCAGCCTCCTCATAGCCTGATGTACCATTAAACTGACCTGCACCATACAGTCCTTTGTGATTAATAAATCTAAGTGTTGGGTATAGGTCTATTGGATCTATACAGTCATACTCTATTGCATAGGCTGTTCGCATAATCTCCACATTTTCAAGTCCTGCAACTGTTTTATACATTGCAACCTGTATTTCTTCCGGCAATGAACTTGAAAAACCTTGCATATATATTTCTTCTGTATTTGTCCCCATTGGCTCTACAAATAATTGGTGTCTGGTTTTATCTGCAAAACGTTTAACCTTATCTTCTATACTTGGGCAATAACGAGGTCCTACACCTTCTATCTCCCCTGCATACAGAGGTGAACGATGAATATTATCAAGTATTATCTTATGTGTGTCTTTGTTAGTATAAGTTATATAGCAAACCTCTTTGTTTTTCAATGTTGATGGCTCTGTCTCCAATGAAAAAGGTATTATCGGTTCATCACCATACTGAACTTCCATTTTTGAAAAATCAAGTGAACTACGTCTTACACGTGCAGGTGTACCTGTTTTAAATCTGCGTAAATTTATCCCCAAATTTCTTAATGAGTCGCTCAGCCTATTACTTGCATGCAAACCGTCAGGACCACTTTCTTCGCTATATTCACCCACAAATATTTTTCCTCGTAAAAAAGTACCTGTGGCTATAATAACAGCCTTTACCTTGTAATATGCACCCATTGCTGTTGCAACACCGCATACTGCACCATCTTTTTCATCTATTCTTACTATTTCTGCTTGTTTTATACACAAGTTTTCCTGTTTTTCAACAACTTCCTTCATGTACATATGATACTTAACCTTATCGGACTGTACACGCAAACTGTGTACAGCAGGTCCTTTGCCTAGATTAAGCATTCTGCTTTGGAGCATTGTAGCATCGGCTGCCTTTGCCATTTCGCCACCCAAACAATCAAGTTCACGCACAAGATGTCCCTTTGCTGTTCCTCCGATTGACGGATTACATGGCATATTCGATATTGCGTCCAAACTAATAGTAAAAATAATTGTTTTCATTCCAAGTCTTGCTGCCGCAAGAGCCGCCTCTACACCTGCATGTCCAGCACCTATTACGGCTATATCATATTTACCGGCATTATACTCTGTCATAAATTTATTTCTCCTAATTTTTTATATTAACTACAAATATATTATTTCATTTTCACAGCATCTCTGAAAAAATATATATTACCAATATGTCCAAAATTTTTGATACTGCTATTTACTGTAAAGTATTCTGATGTATTAAAAATCGGCTGTATATTGTAAGTGTCCAAAAGTATTTTTTCAGCCTTATTTAGCTGCTCATATCTTTCTTTTTGTGTATTGATACTATCCGCTATTTTTATCAGTTCATCATACTCACTATTACTTATACTGCATATATTATTAACATCACCACTTACAAATTGTTTAAAAAAAGATAGCGGTTCACTTGATTTTGCGGAAAGTGAAAACAGTATAATATCAAAACTTCCTGTTGAAAGTATCTTATTATACTCCTCTGTTTCTACTGCTTTTGGCGAAATAAGTGTACCAAACATTTGATTTTTTTGCTTTGCATATTCTTTTAAAACAGAAGTGAATTCACATTCTTTATCATAGTAAAATTTTACATTTGTAAGTGTATTTTCTTCAAAATTCGATATTCCCTGTTTATATGCGCTTATCAATTCTTCATGTGTTGGTGTTATATAGTTAATTGAGTTATAGCCCTCTAACACTGACGGTGGCAAAATACTTTTTGTTTTTTCATATAGTTTCTCATTATATTCACCATAATTATTATTATCAAAAGCAAATGCCTTTGCCAAATCATTATTTCCAAAATACCTTGACTTTGCATTTAAACCTATGTACCACGTTTTATTAGATATTTTATTTAAGGTATATAAATCGGTAGGTACATATTCCCTATCTTTTTCAGATACTGTAAATATGTCAGTTTTATTTTCAAGCATCAAATTTATCATATTGTTTGATGTTTTTTCTTTTTTTGCTTTACGATTTATATGTATATTTACATCACTTTTATTTTTATTATTTTCATCATAATAATACTTATTTCTTGTTAATGATACTATACTGTTCTTATTCCATTTACTTAAATTCAATGCACCATTAGATAAAATATACTCTTTTTCAACACCATATTTTCCATGTGTATTCTTAAAAAATTTCTCATTACATGGAAAGGTATAGCTTTGAGCAAAGACTTTCAAAAAATCATCTTTTGGCTCATTTATTTTTACTACAAATGTTTTTTTATCGGGACACAAAACTCCCATTTCTTCAAAAGGCAAAGTGCCGTCTAGAACTTCCTGTGCATTTTTTATTGATAATAAGTTATGTACATACGGTGACTTATGCTCTTTTGCAAACAATCTTTTAAAAGTAAACAAAAAATCATAGGAAGTTAAATCATCACCATTATTCCATTTTGCATTATGTTTTATCTTAAAAGTATACTCTGTTTTATCATCGGATAATATACATTCATCTGCCACTCCAAGTACAACTTCACCGTCGTATGAATACCTCATCAACCCTTCATAGATATTTATTATAACATTTTGTTCAATTTCACTTGTGGCAAATTGCGGATCTAAATTCTTTATATTTTCTATTATGTCAACATTTATTGTTTCAATTTTTTCTTTCCCACATGCACTGCACATAATGAGTATAAACACCACTAAACAACAAACAGTAATTCTCTGTATTAAGTTTATCTTTCTTCTTGTTTTATTCATTCTCATCTCCAAATTATAAACAATATAATTTTTTCATATTAAAAACTAAATCTAATTCTTTATTTTGATATATAATTTTTGTTTTTATAAATAAATATACAGTATAAACCCAATTCCCCTACTTAAAAAAACTATAAGTAGGGGAATTTTTCAGTATTATTCTTCTATATCCTCTTTTATATCTGTATCAAGATTTACTTCTGATGTTTCTTCCAAGTTTTCAACATCTTTTGATTCTTCTATTAATTCTTCATTGTCACTATCATCTTTCGGTGCTCTTGCAAGTGCCACTACTCTGCTGTCATCATCAATACGCATAGCACGTACACCACCGCCGTATCTTGACTGTACTGTTATTTGACTTGATGGCATACGGATAATTACACCGTTATCGGAAATTAGGAAGATATCGTCTTCTTCATCTATAACTCTAATAGCCGCTACTTGTGTATCCTTGCTTTCTGCCTTGTAATTAATAATACCTTTACCACCACGTGACTGTAAACGATATTCATCAAGTGATGTTCTTCTTGCTAAACCTTTTTCACTGACAGTCATCAAATAACCATTTGTGTGGCAACGAGCCATACCTACAACCTTATCACCATCATCAAGTCGAATTGCACGTACACCCATTGTATTTCTGCCCATTGGGCGCAAATCTGTCTCACTGAATCTGATTGCTTTACCTTTTGCTGTACCGACAATCAATTCTTCGTTACCTGTGGTATTGCGTACCCATGCAAGTTCATCATCTTCTATCAGATTAATTGCAATAATACCGCCTTTGCGTATGTTTTTATACAGCTCAACAGATGTTCTTTTGATTGTACCGTTACGTGTTACCATTACAAGATAGCTTTCGTTATCAACTTCGCTTATCTTAATCATAGCTGTAATTTTTTCTTCTTTGTCTATCGGCAATATATTTACAATGTGATTGCCTTTTGACGCTCTTGAACTTTCAGGAATTTCATAGCCCTTTATACGATACATCTTACCTTTGTTTGTAAAGAAAAGAACATAGTCATGTGTTGAGCAAACAAAAAGCTCTTCCACAAAGTCTTCTTCACGTTGTGACATACCTGACATACCACGTCCACCACGTCTTTGTGAACGATATACATCGAGTGGTTGACGTTTAATATAACCACAATGTGTAAGAGTAACCACACAGTCTGTAACAGGAATTAAATCCTCTATATCAACTTCACCTGAAACTGTCTGTATCTCTGTTCTTCTTTCATCTGCAAACTTTTTACGGATAACTTCAAGTTCATCTTTTATAATTTGATATATCTTTTCATCATGAGCAAGTATATCCAAATACTCATTTACTTTATTAAGTATTTCTTCAAGTTCTGTCTCTATCTTTATGCGTTCCATACCGCTTAATTGTCCCAAACGCATAGCAACAACAGCACCTGCTTGTATATCGGTAATCCCAAAACGGTTTATGAGGTTTTGTTTTGATGTAGCTGTATCTTCACTTGAACGAATAATTTTAATCACTTCGTCTGTGTTATCAACAACAACCTTTAATCCCTCTAAAATATGCTCTCTTTCACGGGCTTTGCGTAAATCAAAGTTTACACGTCTTGTTATTACTTCATACTGGAATTTTAAGTATTCTTCCAAAATTTGTTTTAGTGTAAGTACCTTTGGTTCTCCATTGACAAGCATAAGAAGTATTACACCGACAGTGTCTTGCATTTGTGTAAATCTATATAGCTGATTTAATACAACCTGAGCATTTGCGTCACGTTTAAGCTCTATAACTATACGCATACCGTCTCTGTCGGACTCATCACGCAAGTCGGAAATCATATCTATTTTTTTATCCTTTACAAGGGCTGCTATGCTTTCTATCAAACGAGCCTTATTGACCATATATGGTATCTCGTTTACAATTATGCGTTCTCTGTTACCTTTAAACTCCTCAATAGTTGCCCTTGCACGAAGTGTTATTTTGCCACGTCCTGTGCCATAAGCAGAACGAATACCGGCTCTGCCCATTATTATACCGCCTGTCGGGAAATCAGGCCCTTTTATGTGCTGCATTAGTTCATCAAGAGTTGCATCGGGATTATCTATAAGTAAATTAATAGCATCAATAGTCTCACCGAGATTGTGTGGTGGTATATTTGTCGCCATACCTACCGCTATACCTGTACTTCCGTTTACAAGTACATTTGGAAATCTGCTTGGCAAAACAACAGGTTCTTTTTTACTGTCATCATAGTTTCCTTGCCAGTCAACAGTTTCTTTATCTATGTCACTAAGCATAAATGTTGACATTTTGCTCATACGTGCCTCTGTATAACGATAAGCAGCAGGTGGATCGCCGTCAACCGAACCAAAGTTTCCATGACCATCAATCAGTGGATAACGCAGAGAAAAGCTCTGTGCCATACGTACCATAGCATCATAAACACTGGCATCACCATGTGGGTGGTATGAAGCCAATACATCACCAACTATTTTAGCTGATTTTTTATAAGGTTTTTCGGGGAACAAACCGCCCTCGTGTGCTGTATAAAGTATTCTTCTGTGAACGGGTTTAAGTCCGTCACGTACATCAGGCAATGCTCTGTCAACAATTACCGACATAGAGTACTCCATAAAACTTTTACGCATTTCTTTTTCTATATCAACATCAATAAGTCTGCCCATAGGTTCTTTTTGAACAGGGGTATTCTCGTTTTGTTGATTTTCTGTAAAATCGGTCATAAGTTTCTCCTTCTATTTTTTCTGTCCATCAAATATTAAACATCTATATTTGTAACATACTTTGCGTTTTCCTCTATAAATTCACGTCTTGGCTGAACTTTGTCACCCATCAGTATGCTGAATATCTCGTCTGCCTTTCTGGCATCTTCAAGTGTTACACGCAGCATTACACGTCTTTCCGGGTCAAGGGTTGTCTCCCATAGCTGATGAGGATCCATTTCACCTAAACCTTTATAACGTTGAATATCAACCTTGCTGTTTCCATCAGGGTTAAGTTCTTTTATATACATATCACGTTCATCATCACTGTAAGCATATCTTATTTGTTTGCCTTTTTCCAGCTTATAGAGTGGCGGTTGCGCTATATATATATGCCCTCTTTCAATTAGCGGACGCATAAATCTAAAGAAAAATGTCAGTAAAAGTGTGCGTATGTGAGAACCGTCAACATCGGCATCAGCCATTATTACAACTTTGTTATAACGAATTTTCTCAGGTTCTATATCTTCACCTATACCACAGCCAAGAGCAGTTATTACAGGCATTAGTTTTTCATTTCCGTATACCTTATCAAGTCTTGCTTTTTCAACATTGAGCATTTTACCCCATAGTGGCAATATAGCTTGATAACGTCTGTCTCGTCCGTCCTTTGCTGAACCACCAGCTGAGTCTCCTTCGACTATATAAAGTTCTGTACGAACATTGTCTCGCTCTGCACAATCAGCAAGTTTTCCGGGAAGTGATGCACTCTCCAAAGCCGATTTTCTTCGTGTCAAGTCTCTTGCACGTTTTGCAGCCTCTCTCGCTCTGCTTGCTGTCAAAGATTTCTCTATTATTTCACGGGCAACACTGGGATTTTCTTCAAAATATTGTGATAATTTTTCACCAACTATTTGATTTACAAGTGTTTTTATTTCACTGTTACCAAGTTTACCCTTTGTCTGTCCTTCAAACTGCGCTTCGTGTAATTTTACAGAAATAACCGCAGTTATACCCTCTCGAACGTCTTCACCGCTAAGGTTTTTATCACTGTCTTTAAGTAAATTGTTTTTTCTTGCATAGTCGTTTATTACTCTTGTAAGAGCAAGCTTAAAGCCCTCCTCATGAGTACCACCGTCTGCTGTATTTATATTGTTTGCAAAAGAAAGTATAAGTTCTGTATAGCTGTCACTATATTGCATAGCAATTTCAGCTGTACTGTCACCATTGTCGCCACTGATATATATAACTTCTTCGTGAATTGCATCTGCCTGTTTTTTGTTGTTGATATATTCAACAAACGAGCGAATACCACCCTCATAGCACATACTTTCTTCTTGTTCTTTTCCAACACGTTTATCCGTAATAGTCATACGAACTCCTCCGTTTAGAAAAGCTTGTTCACGAAGTCTTGTTCTTAATGTATCATAATCAAATACAAGTTCTTCAAAAATTTCATGGTCAGGTTTAAATCGGACACTAGTTCCTGTATTTGTTGTATCTCCGATTATTTCTAAATCTGTAACTATCTTTCCACGTTCATATCTTTGTTTATATATATGCTTTCCGTCACTTACTTCTACTTCCAGCCATTCCGAAAGAGCATTAACAACAGCCGCACCAACACCATGCAAACCACCGGATACTTTATAGCCTCCACCACCGAATTTTCCGCCTGCGTGCAGTACTGTAAATACTACTGTAACTGCCGGAATTTTCAGTTTTGGTTGAATACCTACGGGTATACCACGACCATTATCCACAACTTCTATTATATCTCCCTCTAATATAGATGTCTCTATATGGTCACAAAAACCGGCAAGTGCCTCATCTATTGAGTTATCCACTATCTCATATACTAAATGATGTAGACCTCTTAAACTAGTAGTACCAATATACATACCCGGACGTTTTCTGACAGCTTCCAATCCTTCAAGTACCTGTATCTGACTACTATCATATGCTTGACTGTTTTCTTGCATATTTTGGTTTTCCATACTTTTATATCTCCTTAAATTTTTAAACTTAATTACATATCATTATAATAATTTTAACCTGCTGTACGTTTTAACAGTGTTGATGGTGAAATTTGATTTAAATATATCTTTTGCTCTTTTGTGCATTTGCTTTTTTTGTTAATTTGACTTGTTACTACAAAAGTTTTTGGAATATCATTTGTTATTGATACCACTTGTTTGTTTTTTTCGGATTTTGCCAAATACTCTCTTGTTATTTTATCTGTTGTTGTTTTATCCATATCAAAAAAACCTATAAGTTCATCACTTTTAATAGCTTTATTTTGCCCAATATGTATATACATTTTTTCTCCTTATCAACAAATTCTTTATTTCACTGTGGAAAATTTTATTTTTGGTTTGAATAAATTTCACCATTTACCATTCTGAAACTCTTACCACATTTAATTCCCTGTATACCTGTCTTATCACAAGATGTAATAAAAATTTGTGTATCTAAAAACTGTTTTAAAAAGAAATGTTTTCGGCTTTTGTCAAGTTCACTGAAAACATCATCAAGCAAAAGTATGGGTTTTTCGTTTGTAACTTTTTCTATTACTCTGCATTCAGCTATTTTCAGTGCCAAAGCACAGCTTCTTTGCTGTCCTTGTGAACCGTAGCTTCTCGCTGATATATTATTCAGTGTTATATTAAAATCATCACGATGTGGGCCACTTGTGGTATATCCATTTTTTATATCCTCATTACGATTGTCTTGTAAACTTTTTAATATTATTTCTTCACATTTCTCTCTATTCATATCTGTGGGTAAATTTTTTATTGACGGAATATATTCTATATTTATCTTTTCTTTGTCTTTGCTTATTTCCCTGTAAATATCTTTTATATGCGGAGTTATTCTATCAATATATCTTATACGAGCATTAATAAGTAAATATATAGGTTTTACTAAACTTTGTTCCCAAGCAAAAAGTGTCTCGATGAGCAATGATTTATCTGTATATTTATTATATTTTATTTCAGAAAGAAGATTATTTCTTTGATATAAAATTTTATTGAAATTTTGTAAAATCACACTGTATCTAGGCATAATTTTACTTATTGCATTATCTAAGAAAGCCCTTCTTTCTGAAGGTCCGTCTTTTATAAGTGAAAGTTCGGTTGGAGAAAAAATTACGCTGTTAAAAACTCCTGTCAATTCACTCGGTGTAGATTTAACTTCGTTTATATATATGTTTTTATTTTTGCCGAGAATTATTTTTATTTCTTGCTCTCTGCCATTTGAAAAAAACTTTGCCAAAATTTCTGCGCTATCACAGCCAAATTTTAAAAGCTCATTTTCCTTTGCACCTCTAAAACTTTTTTGACCTGTCAACAAATATATTGATTCAACCAAATTAGTCTTTCCCTGTGCATTATCGCCATATATAATATTAACTTTTTCATGTGGATTTAACACTTGTTTTTCTAAATTTCTGTAATTTTTAAGTTCCAAACTTAATAATTTCAATTTTGTATTACCTCATATACAGTTTTATCTCCGTTTACTTGTACAGTGTCACCGTTACGGAGTTTCTTTCCACGCATTATGCAAACTTCGCCGTTTACAAGTATTTCACCTTTTTGTACCATTTCTTTGGCACTGCCACCTGTCAGTGATGCTCCGCTCAGCTTCAAAAAACTGTCAAGCTTTATATATTCTGTTATAACTTCTATTTTCTTTGTTTCCATAAAAATAAATTTCTCCTTTTAATTATCATCTTTCAGACGCATTGGCAGTACTAAAAATAGATAATCATCACCATTTGGCGGCAATACTCTCATTGGCGCAAGTGTTCCTGATAGTTCCAAACGAACTTCATCTGTATCCGTATTGCGTAGTGCATCTATTAAAAATTTATTATTAAAACCGATTCTTATTGATTCGCCTTCTGTTTTACAATTACATTCATCGTACGCTTTTCCTATTGTTGTTGTACATGAAATTTTTACACTGTTTTCTTCAAAAGATAATTTTAACGGATTTTTCAGCTTGTCGTTAATAAGTAATGATGTTCTGTCTATTGATGAAATAAATTCTTGTCTGTTTACTATTACTTTTAAATTTGTATCTTTTGGTATTGCTGATTTGTAATCAATAAAATCACCTTCTATTAAACGGGAAATAACAGTTGTTTCCATTACATTTATTAATATATGTTGAGAGGAAATAACTATTTCCATTTCAATATCTTCAGGTTTTATTAATTTTAAAAGTTCTGATAAGGTTTTTGCTGGAACAATGAAATGTACATTTGATGTAGCCTCTGCATTGCATTTACACATAGCAAGTCTAAATCCGTCCATAGCAACCATTGTAAGTTTATCGTTACTGTAATCAAACAAAACCCCTGTATATACAGGTTTATCATCTGTTGTTGCAACAGCAAAAAGAACTTGGCTTATAAGTTGACAAAAACTTTTTTGTTCTATTGTTATTTTTTCAAGTTGTTCTACTTGTGGCATTTCCGGGAATTGCAAAGCATCTATTCCTACAAGAGTATATTCACTGTTTCCCGATGTTATGTGTATTAATAATTTATCATCTGTTTCTATTGTTATATTATCATTTTTACATTTGCGTACTATATCTGTGAAAAATTTTGCTGGAACAACTATTTCACCTTTCTCTGTATTTGTTGCATCTATTGTTTCTGTTATACATAGTTCTGTATTAAAACCTGTAAAACAAACACTGTTAATAGAAGTAATAATGTGTATTCCTTCGAGTGCTGGTTCTGTTGACCTTTGTGATACAGCTAATACAACTCTTGATATAGCTTGATTTAGTACTTGTACATTTGATGTAAATTTCATTTTTTAAATTATCTCCTTTAAAGAATATATTTTTAACAATAAAATATATTAGAGTTAAATATTTATTCATCAGTAATATATAATATATATATTATATTAATAGTATTAGTAGTAGAGGCTGTTAGTTTGGTTAAAAAGTTTAGAAATCCTTATTTAATCAAATTTTTTATAAGTTTTTTTGTGTGAAAATACTGTATAAATAAATGTTAATCTTGTCGAAAAAGATAGTATTTTAAACTTTTTACAGAGTTTTTACAGTTAATTGTTTAAATCTTTGTTAGCTTTATTTTTTGTTTAAACATTAAATATTCAACATTCAACAGCATTTTTGTTGAATAGTTAGCTCGCTTTGATATTTTTTATTATGTCATCAATAATTTCTTTTACGCGTGTGTTTTGTTTTATCATTTTATTTACCTGTTGACAGGCATATACAACTGTACTGTGGTCACGGTTGTTAAATTCTTCGCCTATGGCTGTTGTTGACATTGGTGTGATTTCTCTTATTATATACATAGAAATTTGTCGTGCAATAGATATGTTTCCTGCTCGCTTGCTTCCACGAATATCTTCTGGTGTTACACAGTATGTACGAGCGACTTCTGTAACGATACGGTCAACTGTCATAGGTAGCGGTTGATGATCGTTTAGTATATCTTTTATGGCTGTTTGTGCAAGCAAAATTGTCGGTGCTGATCCCGCAAGTTGATTATAGGCATTTAGTTTTTTAACAACACCTTCAAGTTGACGGATATTGGTTTTTAGTCTATTTGAAATATAGTCGCAAACATCATCCGGAATTATAAAGTGCAGTAGTTCTGCTTTTCTTTTTATTATTGCCATTCTTGTTTCAAAGTCGGGAGCTTGTATATCGGCAAGTAGTCCCCATTCAAAACGTGTGCGAAGTCTGTCTTCCAGTGTTTTTATTTCTTTTGGCGGACGGTCACTGGTAAGGATAATCTGTTTACCTGCGTGATATAAAGTATTGAATGTGTGGAAAAATTCTTCTTGTGTACTTTCCTTACCCCCTATAAACTGAATATCGTCAACGGCAAGCAAGTCGGCAGCTCTGTATTTATCATGAAATTCTTGTGTGTTTTTTCTGCTGATAGCATTAATAAGTTCGTTTGTGAATTCTTCACCTTTTACATAAATAATGTTGAAAGTGGGATTATTTTTTCTTATTTCTTCACATATGGCACAGACAAGGTGAGTTTTACCAAGTCCGGAGTCTCCGTAAATAAACAGAGGGTTATAGCTCTTTGCCGGATTTGTTGCAACAGCCCAACTTGCAGCATGTGCAAATTTATTTGATGAACCGATTATGAATGTATCAAAGTTATATTCATACTCACCGCCAAATGGTTGGTCGGAAACTGCAAGATTGGTTGCGGAATAGTTATCAGGAGCGGGATTTGTATAGGTTGGTATTTGTGTAGTTTGTGTCGATAATATTGACTGTTGTGAAGAATATTGTGTAATAGGTGTCTTTTGTGCATAAGTAGTAGGTTTATTTATGGGTGTTGCATTTGTTAAGTGGTTTGTTTCGCAAACAAATTGTATGTTTACAGAAAAACCTATTACACTCTCAAATGATTCTGTAAGAAGTGTCATATACTTTTCTTCAAGTATATTTTTTTTAAATTCTGTTTTTATTGACAGAACAAAGTTATTTCCGTCAAAACTGATAGGTTTTAAATCTGACAGCCATAGTCCGTATGCAACTTCACTTATTTTATCTTTACAAGTAAGCATGGCAAGGTCAAAGACTTCTTTTAATGTATCCATTTTTTCTCCGTTTCTTTTTGTAAATTTTAATATGATTTTCTCAGTTTTGTACATTGTACAAAAGTACTTTTTTCTGTGAATAACAATACATTTTTAATACTATTATTTTTAATAAAATGCTCTTATTTGACTTGATTTATCAGTATTTTTTGCATAACTATACAATAATATTATACCATAAAAACATAAACATTTGCAACATTTATCTTCTATTATTAATAGAAATTGTTTGCATTTGCTTAAATATAAAAAATATATGTATTTTAATTTAAAATTTAAGTGGTTTTTAGTGAGTAAATAACAAAATGTATTGTATTAAAAAATATTATTTGTAAATTTTTGTTTGTTTTATGTTTCTCTATCAATAAATAAATAAAAATGGGTTGACATTGTAACTATACTCATTTATAATATGTAAGGTAAAAGTATTGACAGTATGGGCAATATACCTATACCGGTTTATCTAAAAAAGAGTATATTGTAAAAGTGTACTGAATTGTAAGGAGGGAAAAAGATAATGAAAAGAACATACCAACCTAAAAAAAGACAAAGAAGTAAAGTTCACGGTTTTCGTAAAAGAATGAGAACAGCAAATGGTAGAAAAGTACTTGCTCGCAGACGTGCAAAAGGTCGTAAAGAGCTAACTCTTTAATAAGACTTTTTTAAAAAAACGTAAAAGAGTAATTCTTTGATGTCAGCCCACATTTATGTGGGCTTTGTTTTTAAGTGTAACTTGTACTGTTTTGGTATGAATTTTATTAATATCAAAAAAAGATACGTGATACAAAGAATTTGACAAAAGAAGGAATATTATGCCTTTATATTATGTGATAAAAGAAAATAAGGACTTTGTAAGACTGTATAGACGTGGAAAAAGTTGCGTTGATCCGTTATTAGTAACATATATTTTTTTTAATAAATCAAATAGAACACGAATAGGGATAACCGCAACAAAAAAAATTGGTGGAGCAGTACAGCGAAATCGTGCAAAGAGAGTGATTAGAGCGGCAATCAGAGAACAGGATTTAAGTTCACTCAAAGGCTGTGATATTGTATTTGTTGCAAGGACAAAAACAACTCTCTGTAAAAGTACGGAGGTAAGCAAAGTTATGAAAAAACATTTTGAAAAATTATTGTTAAACAGAAAAGATAAATAATCTTTTATATAACTTTTTGAAAAACCAAAATTAAATTATGATTGAAAAAATATATATTTTTTTAAAAGAAAAACTGTTTCTAGGGTCAATTAGATTTTATCAAAAATATATTTCGTCCGGAAGCCCACGAACATGTCGATTTTATCCAACGTGTTCAGCGTATACATATAAAGCTATTGAACGATTTGGAATTTTTCGTGGGACAATAATGGGAATGTGCAGAATACTTAGGTGTAATCCCTTTTGTAAAAGTGGATATGACCCAGTCCCGGAAAAGTTTTCGTTAAAACCTTTTGCCGGTGTTATAAAAAAAGATGAATGATGAATATATTAAACTTAATATGTATCAAAATTCAAAAAGAAGGTTTATCAAAAAACCAATAAATTTTACTGAGAGAAAAGGTCGTATAAATCGACTGTAAGAGGAAAACGTATGAATACAATAATGAGAATTTTTGGTGTTCCATTAGGTTTTATAATGTGGATAATCTACAAAATAATACCTAACTATTTAGTAGCGCTTTTGCTATTTACCATTATATCAAAAGCCTTGCTTATTCCATTTGCTATTAAACAGCAAAAAGGCTCTGTAAAAATGCAGAGAATGCAACCAAAAATAAAAGAAATACAAGCAAAGTATAAAAATAATCCACAAAAACAACAAGAAGAGTTGCAAGCATTGTATCAACGTGAGAACTATAATATGCTGTCAGGTTGTTTGCCTATGCTTATTCAAATGCCAATACTATTTGGTCTTATCGACGTTATTTATCGTCCTTTGACTCACTTGCTACACGTACCAGCAGAAATTCTTGCTAAAATACAAAGTATAATAATGGCAAATCCTACTGTATTTACAGCAAATAACTTGTATGCTCCTGAAATAGACTATTTAAAAGCAGTACAAACTGCACCACAAATGTTTGCAGAACTTGGTAACGATATGGTTGCTCATATTCAGTCACTGGATATGACATTTATGGGAATAGACCTTTCTATGCGTCCTGACGTAAACGGTTTTTGGAGTCTACTGATGTTAGTTCCTATTATCTCAGGTTTGACAGCATTAATGCAAAGTATAGTAATGCAAAAAATGACACCGGGTGCAGATAACAATGCTAATGGTGGTTTAAAAATGATGACATATATGATGCCATTAATGTCAACATGGTTTACAACATTTGTTCCAATGGGTGTTGGTTTCTATTGGATATTCTCAAATATATTCGGTTTGGCACAATCCCTTGTACTAAATCATTATTGGAATCCTAAGACAATAGCGGAAGAACTTGACAGAGAAGAAGCAGCAAGAAAAGAACAAGAACGTCAAGAAAAAATAGAGGCTAAGAAATTAGCAAAAGCAACAGGAGAAGAAAACGAAAAGGCATTGTCACAAAAAGAAAAAGACAGACAAAGACTTGCCGAAGCAAGACGAAGAAATGCTGAAAAATATGGTGATTATACAGATTTTGAGTCCTGTAATGAGGATGAGAAATAGTATCTGTTTTAAATAGGGGGGCGTTAAAGTGGTAAGAGATGTAATAATTGAAGCACAAGATGTAAATGAAGCAGTTGAAAAAGGTGCTTTGGAATTGGGAGTATCTTCCGAAGAAGTAGAGTTTGAAATACTATCTATGCCAAGACGTGGATTTTTGGGAATAAAAAAATATCCGGCAAAAGTAAGGGTTTTTGTAGAGGAAGAAGATATTGTTATTCCAAAATCAAAAGAAAAACAAAACAATGTTAACATAGCTGAAAGAAAAAACGGTGAAAAACAAACAGATAAAGTAAAAGAGAAAAAGCAAAATAATTTTGCTGAAAGAAATCAAAAACAAAATAAAAATAACTCTTTTGTAGAGAAAAAAGAAACCGTAAAACCGGATGAAAAGATAGTAGAAGAAGAAAATCTTGATACAGTAAAACCACAAGCAAAAGAGTATAATGGAGAAAATAATTTACATGGAAATCAAGAAACATACAAAAATTATGTATCTGAAAAAACAGATGTAAAGATAGAGATAGAACCAAATAGTGATGTTAAAGAAAAGGCGGAAAAAGCTTCTGTATTTTTAAACGATGTTATGAAAAAAATGGGTTATGACAATGTTACATCAAGCCCTGTATACTATTCGGATTGCGTAAATCTAGTGCTTGACGGAGAAGATGCGGGCTCTGTTATTGGTTACAGAGGAGAGACTCTTGATGCTTTGCAATATCTATCCAGTTTGGTTGCAAATCGTGGTGAAGGTGAATATCTGCGTTTGAACATAAATAGCGGAAACTATCGTGAAAAACGTGAAAAGACACTTATAGGTCTTGCTAAACGCCTTGCAAAACAAGCAATAAGAACAGGTAAGAGTATAACCCTTGAACCGATGAATCCATACGAACGCAGAGTTATACATGGTGCGGTTGCTGAGATAAAGGGTGCAACTTCCACATCAGAAGGACTTGATCCAAACAGATATGTTGTAATTTCTTCTATCAGCGGTGTTCCAAGTAGAGAATTTGCTGACAGAAAGCATGGCGGAGCAGGCAGAAATTACAAAAACAAATCTCAACGTGGTGGAAAACGTCCATATAATAAAGAGAACAGATCCAAAACAAATTATAAAAAGGCACAAAGCGAAACAGCTAATGAACAGCAAGGTGAGACAGCTAAAAAAATAGATGATAGCGAGTTAATCAAAAATGTAACTTTGGGAGTTCCACTGGTAAATGGTGAAAAATCTGTGCCTAAAAAATCAGAAAACACACAACCGAAAAAACAAATTGACGGAAATTTGTATGGAAAAATAATGTAAAAAAAAGCTGGGGCAGTGACGATATATCTAGTTCATCACAGCCCCGTTTTAAATATGATTTTGTTATTCTTGATTTGTTTGTTTATATTCTATTTTGATGGATTTATATACCTCATCAAAGATAGTTTTATCGTTATCTGTAAGTGTATTTTCCCCAAGCGGACGAGTTACCAAATTAAACGAAACATCATCGATATATGTTGAATATTGTAAAAATTCTTTATAGCCATATTCGGTTCCTGTGTTTTTTCCGAAGAAATGAATATATTTTTGTCCGTTTTGTTCTGTTACATTGAGGTTTTCAAACTCTATACCGATTTTGTTATATTCTTCTTCAATATTCTTACCTAATTTTTGTATCTCACTGTCACTGAAAACTTTAAAACTATTAAATACTTCAAATTCTCCGTTGATTGTGCAGTTTATTTGAATTTCATTTTTATTATCAGGAGAAACAGCAATTAAGCTTGCATTTTCATCTAGGTCTTTAAGTATTTTAATATAAACATCTTTGTCAATTTTACTGTGATCTGTTTTTTCGGCTGTTTCTTTTGTAAACACAGTGTAATCGCTTGGAATAGAAATACTTATACCCGTATTTTTGATTTTATATTCAACAAAATTCGATTTATCTGTTGGAATACTGTCGGAATTTGAGTTTGGTGATGATGTATCTGTATTACCACCACAAGCTGTAACACTGATTATTATAATTAGTGTTAGGAAAATAGATAATATTTTTTTCATATATTTTACCACTTTCATTTATTATTTTTTAACATATTGAAGATTATATTACAAAATTAAATATTTGTCAAAATTTATTGTAGATTTTTATTTTTAGGAGTTTTATTATGAGATATGATATATTGCTTTTTGATTTAGACGATACTATTCTTGACTTTGCGGCAAATGAAAAATGTTCGTTAAGCAGATTATTGACAGAAAAAAACATAGATAATCAGGAAGCTTTTAAACAAGTATATAAAAGAATAAATAAGGAGTTATGGGATAGATATTCACAAGATGAAATAGAGCTTGATGAAGTTCTTTGTAACAGATTTGCAAAATCAGTAAAGGAATATAACGGAGAAGATATAGACGGTATTGAGTGGGATACTACATATAGAAGTTATTTGTCAGAGGGAAACCATATAATGAATGGTGCTATTGAGATGCTTAACGATTTATCCAAGACACACAGACTGTTTATTGCCACAAACGGTGTACATGATACACAGGTAAATAGGATTAAACTTGCAAATATAGGTAAATACTTTGAAAAGGTATATGACAGTGATTTGATAGGATACAGAAAACCGAATGTCAAATTTTTTGAATATATTTTCAATGATATAGATAATTTTGATAAAAGTAAAACATTAATGATAGGTGACGGTTTATTGACAGATATAAAGGGTGGTTATGATAGTGGTATAGACACTTGTCTATTTGCTAAGGAAAATCCACAAGGAAATATTAGTACATATTATATTAATGAACTATCACAACTCAAAACTATTGTTAAATAGTTTTTTTATTAAATTTTTGTATTGTTAAATATAATAAAACTTTGTATAATATATAAAGAAATAAAAAATAAGTAAAAACAGAGGTATATAAAAATGAAACTAGGTATAGTAGGACTTCCAAACGTAGGAAAAAGTACACTTTTTAATGCTATTGTAGGTGGTGGTGCTCAATCTGCAAACTATCCTTTTTGTACAATAGAGCCAAATGTTGGTATGGTAACTGTTCCGGATAAAAGGCTTGATAAACTGAAAGAAATGTATGACCCTGATAAAGTTACACCTGCGGTTATAGAATTTGTTGATATTGCGGGACTTGTAAAAGGTGCATCAAAGGGTGAAGGTCTTGGAAATAAATTTTTATCACATATACGTGAAGTAGATGCTATAGTGCACGTTGTACGTTGCTTTGAAGATACAGATATAATACACGTTGATGGTGTGGTAGGCGCAAAAAAAGATATAGAGACTATTGAACTTGAACTTATACTATCTGATATGGAGCTTGTTGAAAGACGTATTGATAGATGTATAAAGGCATCAAAAGGCGGAGACAAAAAACCACTTGCAGAGGCAGAAGTATTCAAAAGATTGTACGCACACTTGGAAAACGGTAAATCAGCAAGAAGTTTTGACTGTACAGATGATGAAAAAGAGCTAATCAGCGACGTTGCACTACTATCAAATAAACCTGTAATTTATGCGGCAAATATGAGTGAGACAGACCTTTTGAGTGATTTGAGCGAAAATAAAAACTATCTTGAAGTATGCGAAATAGCAAAAGAAGAGAATGCGCAAGTTGTACCAATCTGCGGAAAAATGGAAGAAGACATAGCAGAAATGACAGCAGAAGATAAAATGATGTTCCTAGAAGATTTGGGACTACATGAAAGTGGTCTTGACAGACTTGTTACTGCAAGCTACGATTTGCTTGGTCTAATATCATATTTGACAGCAGGTAAGCCGGAGGTACGTGCATGGACAATTAAGAAAGGCACAAAAGCTCCACAGGCAGCAGGAAAGATACACTCTGACTTTGAGCGTGGTTTTATACGTGCCGAAATTGTTTCTTTTGATGATTTGATGGCTTGTGGAACAATGACAGCAGCAAAAGAAAAAGGACTTGTACGCAGTGAAGGTAAAGAGTATGTTATGAAAGATGGCGATATAGTTCTATTTAGATTTAATGTTTAATTTTGTGTTATATAATACTTAATGGGTGGTGATAGATATAATCAGCTATGAAAATACAAGAGAACTATTTGGCGTAGATAATAAGTTTGAGCTTACAGAGAAACAATTTAACAAGTTTTCAATTTATTGTGAAATGTTAAAAGAGTGGAATGAGAAAATAAATTTAACAGCTATTACAGATGATTGTGAAATTGCAGAGAAACATTTTCTTGACAGTATACTTCCACTGACAATGGTTGATATTCCGCAAAACAGTACAGTTATAGACGTGGGTACAGGTGCGGGTTTTCCATCTATTCCAATAAAGATAATGCGTGAAGATTTAAATATTATTTTGCTTGACAGTCTGGAAAAAAGACTTAATTTTTTACGTAATTTATCGGATAATTTAGGATATACAAATGAAACTGTACACAGTAGAGCAGAAGACGGTGCAAGAACTGTTGAGCACAGAGAAAAATATGATGTTTCAGTATCTCGTGCTGTTGCCAATTTACAAAAACTCAGTGAATACTGTTTGCCTTATGTAAAAGTAGGTGGAATGTTCATTGCATTAAAAGGAAGCACTGGCAGACAAGAAGTTGATGAGGCTAAAAATGCAATAAGACTATGCGGTGGCGAAGTTAGTCAAATAGTTGATTACACATTGCCCAATGGTGACGGAAGAACTTTGGTCGTTATAACAAAGATAAACTCAACTCCCGACAAATATCCACGAAATTCGGCACAAATAAAGAAAAGTTTACTTTAAAAATGACGCAAGATGCAATATATAAAGGTATTTTGCGTTTTTTATTTGTGGTAAAAAAGGAATATTTGTGTTAAAGTTAATACAACGAAATACAAATACGGGAGTGGAATGGAAAATGTTGAAAAAGAAAAATAAGTTAAAAATAAAGGGTAATGTAGTTTTAATTGCATTAGACAGTATAGCTCCAAACCCAAATCAACCTCGAAAAAATTTTTCTGAAGAACAGCTTGATAGCTTGGCAAAAAGTATATCGAGAAATGGACTTTTGACTCCTATAATAGTTGTAAAAAATAAAGATAGACGTGGATATACTCTTGTTGCAGGTGAGAGACGTTTACGAGCTTGTCAAAAGCTTGGAATGTCGGAAATACCATGTATTATTGAAAATTATTCCAGTGATGAAAGCGCTGTGCTTGCACTTGTGGAAAATATGCACAGAGAAGACTTAAATTACTTTGAACAGGCAGAAGGTATAGAAAAACTTATTAATTCACTGGGGATAACGCAAAGCAAGGTTTGCACAATGCTTGGAATTTCACAACCTGCGGCATCAAATAAAATGCGACTTCTTAAATTATCCGATGAAATAAAGCAACTGGCAATAGAAAACGATTTTCCGGAAAGAGTGGCAAGAGGTTTATTAAAGATAGATAATGAAGAAAAAAGACTAAATGCCGCCATAGTAATAGCCGAAAAAAAATATAACACACAAAAAGCCGAGGAATATATTGAGGGTTTGGTTGAGCAACAAGAAAGCTCAAAAATACATCGAAACTTTATCAGCCATGATTACAGGATAATTTTTTCATCTGTTGAAGAAATTGTTAAAGATATAAAAAACAGAGGTGTAAATTTGGTAACACAACGCACCGAAAATGATAAGTTTTATTTGTACACAATAAAAGTACATAAAAATGTGTAAAAGCATCTCTAAAAAAGATGTTTTTATATACACTTCCCACATCTGCAAAAACAGTCTATGAGTCTACCCTCACAGACTGTTTTTGTTATTGCCAGATAATACTGTTTGTTATTAACAAATTTTGATAATACAAAAACCCCCCTACCTTTTAAGAAAAAAGATAGGAGGGACAACATTTTTTAACCTATATAGATGTAATTATCAGTTATCTTGTTGCTCTTTGATTTTTGCAAAGCACTCGCTACAGTATACAGGGCGGTCTTCACGTGGTCTGAATGGTACACGTGCTTCACAACCACAACCTGCACATGTTGCTGTGAACATTTCTCTTTCAGCTTTTTGGCTTTGTTTACGAGCGTCACGGCAAGATTTACATCTTTGTGGTTCGTTAGAGAAACCACGCTCAGCATAAAACTCTTGTTCACCTGCTGTAAATACAAATTCTGATCCACATTCTTTACATACTAATGTTTTGTCTTCGTACATGTTAAAATACCTCACTTTATTTTCTTTACCCATTTATTTGTAAGTTTATTACAAATACCAGGCTGTAATATTTTTAATCAAAAATTAATTTGATTATTAACGAAAGTTAAATATGACCGTAAATCGGTCGCAATTTTCGTCGAATTCTTTGTATAGCATTATCAACAGCCTTTGGGGTAGTATTTAGCTTGTGCGAAATAGTTTTGTAAGAGTATCCGTCAAGATGTAAGGTTAAGACTTTATTCTCAAAAGGAGACAATATTTTTTCTACTGTGCAATAAAATTCGCTAATCTGTTCTTGTAAAAATACTGTTTGCTCGGGTGAACAATAAGTATTATCCAAAGTGCTTTGTCCAGTTTCCTCTGAAATAGATGAGTAATCTTTTAAAGGGATACTTTTATTTGAAAGTGCAGACTCGACCGCAGTTGATACAGAAGATTCTATACATATACGTGCAAAAGTACTAAACTTGCTCTTTTCCTTGTCATAATATTTAACAGCTTTCATTAGTCCTATTAAACATTCCTGAACCAAATCTTCACTTTCAACACCAGGTAGAGAGTAACGTGAAATACGTTTCATAATATACGGTGTATATCGTAAAATGAGTTCAGAATCGGCAAAAAAATTGCCTTGTCCCACATAAGTTATTAAATCTTCATCAGACAAGTTTTTAAAATTTTTATCCATAATGCACACAATTACTTTCCATAGAAACTACGTTAAGATAATAATACTTGAATTCACTATACTTGTCAAGTACTTTGTTATAATTTTTTTAATTATTTTATAACTTTTATTTAAATTTTTATATTTAAAGAGGCAATTTTTTGCATTTTGTCGTGAATTTTATTAAATTTTGAAATCAAAAAACATAGCTTGATTTTAGTAAATAATTAGGTTATACTGATTTCATATGGAACTATTGTTTTAATATGGAGGATAAAATATGCATATTACTTTGGAGGCTGATTATGCTGTAAGAATAGTACAGTGTTTGGCAGCAAATGCAAAAAGAATGGACGCAGCACAAATTTCTGAATATACAGGAGTCACCCTTCGATTTTCACTTAAAATTTTGCGGAAATTGGCAGCAAATGGAATAGTTGCATCTTTTAAGGGTGCAAAGGGTGGATATGAACTCGCAAAATCACCCGAAACAATTAGTTTAGCAGAAGTTTTGGAAGTCGTTGAGGGTAAATATGCTCTTTCAAGATGTGTTGCTGAAAAAGATTATAATTGTAATATGAATACAGAGGCTTGCGGTATGTGTAAATTTCATGCAATTTTTTCCCGTGTTTCAGATATGGTAAGAAATGAACTGGAAGCAGTTAAGTTTTCTGATTTAACCAAAACAGATTGCAGTAATCACAAAAAATAAATATTTTTTATAACTATATTTTAGAAAAAGGGGAGATTTTTTATTATGAAAAAATATTTAATAACAGGTATACTTTTGTTTATAACCGTATTTATGGTTGCGTGTTCAAAACCTATGCCTGTTGTGTACAGTTTAGAGAATAATGCTTTGGTAGAAAATCTTGACAGCAGTACTGTAAAGGTATTATTGGGTGATAAGGCAAAAACAAAAATCAATGTTGCCTTGGAAAACAATGAATCGTATACTGTATCGTTAAAAGAAAATTATACATCGCAAAATTCCAAAGTGGAAGTATTGGATAATATTATTATAATAGAATCCAATACCGAAGGAACAGAGCAGATTCCTTTTGTTGTAAGTGCAAAGGGTTATGATACAACTGAATATGTATTAAATGTTGTATCAAAGAAAAAGACAATGGATGTAAACTATACTTGCAATCTTATTGAAAACAAAGTCGAAAAAGTATCGGAAGATAACTATAATATTTTGATTAATACTGATGATACAGAGTTTGTTTTTACAAATACTGCAAATATTCCACTGAACTTTTCACTTGACGGAGATGCTTTTGAATTTACAAATACAGATAATACAGTAAAACTTAAAGCAGTGAAACCGGGTAAATCAATTTTGAAAATTGAGTCACACGATAAAAATTATGAGGATTACAAAAAAGAAATTAATTTAAACTGTTTTTTACCTCGTTTGACAGGTAATATTGAATACAGCAATAATAAGGTTGATGATGTTGAAAGAGATACATTATTAACAATAACACCGAAATTTGTTGAAAAAAACACAAGCGTGAATGTAGAGACAGATGATGGAGTAAAAGTTACAAAAAAATCAAATGGCACAGTAGAACTGATAAGTTCAAAAGTGGGAAAACATAATGTAAAAGTGACTGTAAGCGCTGAGGGTTACAGTGATTATGAAGATAATTTTGAAATGAATGTAATACCAACAAAGGCAAAACTTTCTTTGAATAAAAAAGAATGTATATTGCCAATGGGTGAGACAGAAATAGTTAATGTAGTATCACAGGAAAACGGAACAGTAACTGTACAAAGTGACAATGAAAATGTACAAGTTACATATACAACCGGAAAGCTAAGCATTGTACCACAATCTGTCGGTAGGGCAAATATTACTGTCACTGTAAAGGCAGACGGTTATTTTGACAATACGGTTACAATACCTGTTGTTATTGCAAATTCTGTAAAAGATTTGAATCTTGATAACAATAAACTTTCATTAGCTTTGGGTAAAACAAGTATTGTAACAGTTAATGATTATACTGATGGTGATGTATTTTATTTTGAAACAAACGGTAATGTAACAGTAAAAAACGAAAAAGAGAAAATTAATATAACGCTTAACAGTGGAAACAGCGCCACAGTAACTGTATCTGTACTGCGAAACGGCACAGATATATACAAAGGTAAAATAATAATTACAAAGAAACTGGATACTGTTTCAACAAATTCAAAATATCAACAAGTTTTAGAGGAGTGTAATAAAAACAGAAGTTACGAAGGGTTAAAACCGCTTGTATACAGAAATGACATACAAAAAATAGCTGATATTCGTGCAAGAGAAATAGTAGGTTTATTTGATCATGCCCGTCCCGGAAATAAAACATGGGACAGTGTTTTTGCAGAAAACGGAAAAAAATACTATATACTTGTTGGCGAAAATTTGGCAATGGGAAGCAGAAATTCAAGCGGAGAAAGCCTTGGAGATCCCAGAGTACTTGTAGATGCTTGGATGGGTTCACCGGGACATAGAGCAAATATAATGCACAGGCAATTTACAGGTATGGCAGTTTCTTGTTATCAGGAAAACGGTACATATTATTGGGCACAGATGTTTATTGTGGATTAATGTAAGGAGATATATTTTTGGATATTAAATTACTGTCAAAAGATTATTTTGTGAAAAAACTTTTTTATGATGAATAAAAATATGCAAAATAAAGGTATAGGCAGTAAGATAATAACAGATATTTGTGAATATTTAAAATCTGCTAATTTTGATGAAGTCAGATTGGGATATGTAAAGGGGAATGTTCAAAGTGAAAAATTTTGGCTGAAAAATAATTTTCAGAAAACAGGTGCGGAGAGTCAGCAAGAAAAATATACAGTTATAATAATGAACAAAAAATTATAATTTAATAATAATTAATCGTAGGAGTTGATATTTTTTATCAGCTCCTATATTTTTCATATAGATTTAGCCTACATTTATATGTGTTATAAGTGTAGGCTTAGTTTATACGTAATATTTAAAATGGTTTATAGGATTTACGTCCAATTTTGTAAAGTTGTTCACGGTAGTTTAGTTCAGTGAATAAAAAGTCATTGTATGGTGGAAGCTCATCATTATCTGATATCGTTGCATCAAGATAATAATCCTCACCGTCTATCTGCACTTTATTCCATATATGAGATTCTCCGTTTAATGATCCGGAAACAGTGGTACACTTTATTTTGGCAAGATCACAAAGAATTTTTATTGCCTGAGCATAGCCTGTACATGCGGTTTTGCCAATAAAAAATCCACCGTAAGCCGAATTTTGAATATGATCTTGAAAAGTCATATTATAATTATTTATTTTTGCTTGTAAGTCTTTATCATATTCCATACTATCCATAACAATATTATGTATGTATTTAATTTGTTCTCTTTGGTTTTTGAGCTTTTTAAAGCTATCACTGTTTATAATATTGTTTGCATATTTATATAACTCATCATGACGTTCTTTTAAGTTTTTTGTATCTTTATCGAATATAATATCTATTACCAAAATATCTTTATAGAGTTGTTCTATGCTGTGGAATTTAGGCTCTTGCCATAATAAATTATTATTTACAGCAGTTTTTAATATAAATTCAGTAACCATAGATTTATATAGATTATCAGTGGTTTTAATAAAGAATGTATATTTTTCGTTATTAATGTTTTTGCAAAATTCATCGTATAGTTCCAAGTCATCTTTTAACGGAGCTTTATTATAAAATTTAAGTTCATCTTCGTTAAACTCAAAGTTAAAATCAACAGTTAAGTATTTATTTGTTTGCTTTGTTAGGTATGTTACTTTTTTGATTAGTATATCACTGTATTTATTTTGTTTTTTTACTTTGTCAGCAGCATATTTAAATGGCTTTCTTACAATAAAACCTTGATATTTGGAGAAATTTACGGAAACATTTTTTCGTTTATAATAAATGGCATCAAAAAAAATCTTTTGCAGAGTTTCATCATTTAAAGGAATTTCAAATTGATATTGGTAGGTAGGCATACATTTCTTAGTATTATCCATATTAAATATATTACAAGAAGCAATAAACAATAATAGTAGTAATGATATAGTTGTTATTGTAAGAGTAAATTTTTTAAAATGCAAACGACTATCCTCCAACAAGCATTAAATTTTTATATTTTTAAAATAACACCTATTACACCGGAAATAATTATCCAGAAAATAGGGTGAAATTTACTTTTTTTCATAAGCATATAAAGTATAATCCCAAAGCCCAGTGCTTTTAAGTTGATAATATTCGGTATAAGTGATAGGTGAAAATTCAGTATACATATTTGACCTTTAAAGAGCACAAGCTTTAGGATACCGACACATGCAACTGCAATAAGCGCTGCTGATGTTGGACGCAGCCCTGTAAGGATTCCTTGTATATATTTGTTTTCTTTAAATTTGTTAAAGACTTTTGAAATGATAAGAATAATGATAATTGATGGTGTAATAAGTCCCAAGGTAGCGATAATTCCGCCGAAGACACCACTTATGTGAATCCCTGTATATGTTGCCATATTTATACCCATAGCTCCCGGTGTGCTTTCGGAAATTGCTATCATATCAGCAAGCATTTCATGGTTATACCACCCTGTACGTATACCTATATTTTCCAAAAAAGGGAGGGTGGCAAGACCACCGCCAATGGCAAAAAGTCCTGTTAAAAAGAATTCTATATATAATCTTAAATATATCATTTTTTATCTCCTTTATTTATGTGCGTTTATTTTCAAAAAATGTTGCAATCAATCCGACAATGCTTGCAACAATAATTAATATTATAGGTGATACATTGAAAAAGATTGACAGTATAAAGGCTATAAAGAAGATTACTGCACCAAAAACATTTTTTACAGAGCTGTCAAAAAGCTTAAAGACAGTTTGAAGAATTAGTACACCGACACATACACGTATTCCGTTAAAGGCATATTGCACAGCAACAATAGAAGTAAAGTTTGAAATAAACTTGCTGATAAGTTCTATTATTACGATTGATGGAAAGACAAGTCCCAAAGTTGCAAAAATGCCACCGATAATTCCAGCCTTTTTTTGTCCTATGAATGTTGCGGTATTAACTGCAATAATTCCCGGTGTACATTGTCCTATTGCATAGTAGTCGATAAGTTCATCGGACGTTGCCCATTGTTTATTTTCCACAATTTCACGTTGTAATATTGGCATCATGGCATATCCTCCACCAAATGTAAAAGCGCCTATTTTTGCGAATGTAAAAAATAAATTAAATATAAGTTTAATTTTTTCTATCATACTAAAATCCTCATATTTTCAATAAATAAAAGGCACTGTTCTTTTAAATTTTAAGAAAAGTGCCTTTTTATGATTTATTATATTTTATAATAAATTATTTTGTACCAAATATACGGTCGCCTGCATCACCAAGACCTGGGATAATATATTTGTCTTCATTTAATTTTTCATCAAGAGCACCACAATATACCTGTACGTCGGGGTGTGCTTCTTCAAGTGCTTTCATACCTTCCGGAGCAGCTATGATACACATAAATTTAATGTTTTTTACCCCACGTTCTTTTATTTGAGTAATAGCATCTATTGCACTGCCGCCTGTTGCAAGCATTGGATCAAGAACGATAACTTCACGTTGAGCTATATCTGATGGTAATTTACAGTAATACTCAATAGGTTGTGCTGTTTCGTGGTCACGATATAGGCCTATATGACCTACTTTTGCAGCAGGAACAAGAGTAAGCACACCTTCAAGCATACCCATACCTGCACGAAGAATAGGAACAAATGCAAGTTTTCTGCCTGAAAGTTCTTTACCGATAGCTTTGCACATAGGTGTTTCTATTTCTTTATCAACAAGGGACAAATCTCTTGTTGCTTCATAACACATTAAAGTAGCTATTTCTGATGTTAAATCACGAAAATTCTTTGAACCTGTGTTTTTGTCTCTTAGTATAGTCAATTTGTGTTGAATAAGTGGGTGTTCCATAATAAATGGTTTCATAGTATTTCCTCCAAAAATTTGTTTAATTATATATAAAAAATAAATTTACAAAAAAAGTTTATACTTTATTTTGCTTTGCGTGCATTAAGTTCTCTTTCTGCCTGTGGTAGTCGCAGGTATGTCGGTACTATGTCTTTATATGAAATTGTATTACCCTTTTTAAATTCTTCTGTGCCTATCAGTGCAGTAGAGGTTGCGTTTTGAAATCTTAATTTTGCAATAGGTATTTTAACTTCAATGTTTTTGTTTTTTAGGTATTCGTATGCTACATTAAGTCCGTCTCCCGCAACATAAATCGTAGTATCTTTGTAGTTTTGCAAAAGTTCACATAATTCATCAAGCGATATAGCACTATCTTCTGTAAGTCTTGTTATATTGTCATTTTCAAGTTTAAACAGTGCTGTATAAACTTGATTACATCTTGCGTCCATAGTAGCCGCAACTATTCCGTTAAAGCCTTTTAGGTTATATGCAATGCTTTCAAGTGTGGAAACAGATATACAAGGAATATTTTTACCCATAGCCATTCCTTTTACTGCCGCCAAAGCTATACGAAGTCCTGTGAAAGAACCCGGGCCTGTTGTTACGGCAATGGCATCTATATCACCAAGGTTTGTGCCAACGGTTTTTAACAGTTCTTCTGTTATTGGCATAAGTGTTTGACTGTGAGTTTTTCCTGTATGGAGATAGTACTCACCCAAAATTATATCATCTTGACAAAGTGCAACAGAGACACTGATTGCCGATGCTTCAATCCCCAATATTTTCAAATCTTTCATCTCCCAGTACAGTTATTGTTCGGCTATCACCTTCATTTATTTGTATATCTATTGTTATATAGTTTTTTGGCAGTGCTTCTTCTATATTTTCGCTCCATTCAATAGCAAGCACTCTGCCTGTATCCAAATAATCAAAAAAGCCTGTTGAATAAAGTTCATCAAATGTATTTATACGGTACATATCAAAATGGCAAAGGGGAATGTCTCCTTCATATTCATACACAAGCGCAAATGTTGGACTGGATACCCATACATCAAGACCCATACCTTTTGCAAGTCCTATTGTAAATGTTGTTTTGCCTGCACCCATATTGCCTTTATATGCAATTATATCATTTGGTTTTAGCAGTTTACCGATTTTTTCTGCAAACTTTATAGTTTCTTCGGCATTCTTTGTAGTATATGTCAATGGTTGTACCCCCTTTATATAAAATTTTTTAGATTAGAAAAATTTCTAACATTTATAATAACATAAAAATATGTATTTTACAATAAATATATAGATATAAATAAATTTGTGATATTAATAGTGGTGTGGTGATATAAATAGAAAAGTTTTTAACTTTTATAAATACATATCTTTGGGGAAAAGCAATGGTGGTTTTGCTTGCTTTTGTGGGAGTATATTATACATTTAAATTGGACTTTATACAAATAAGAAAACTACCGTTTGCAATTAAAACAGTATTTTGTCCACAAAAAAATAAAAATAGCAATAATAATTTAACACCATTTGAAGCTCTCTCCACAGCTCTTGGCGGAACAATGGGTACGGGGAATATTGTGGGTGTAGGTGCAGCTATCGTAATAGGAGGTGCGGGAGCTGTATTTTGGATGTGGATAAGTGCATTTTTGGGGATGGTTATTAAGTATGTTGAGGTATATCTTGCTGTATACTATAAACAGCAAAACAGCCGAAAAGTGGTCAGCGGTGGTCCTATGTACTATATAGAAAAAGGACTTGGCAGAAATTACAGGGGGCTTGCCGTAATATTTGCAATAGGTACGGTTATTTCTTCGTTTGGTATAGGCAATATTACACAGGTGAATGCTGTAACAACACAAATTGAGTCTGGTTATAATATCAGTCCGATAGTAACCTCTTTATTTTTGTTTGTTCCAGTATGTTTAGTGTGTATAGCTGATTATACAAGTACAGGAACATTTACAGCAAAACTTGTGCCACTTATGACATTGGTATATATGATAATGTCCGGCATAGTTCTATTTAAAAATATAAGTTTATTACCACGAGCTTTTTATGATATTTTGACACAGGCTTTTTCATTTAAAAGTACAGTTGGTGGTGTTATTGGGTATAGTTTTTCAATGGCAGTGAGACTTGGTTTTTCTCGCGGTATTTTTTCGAATGAGGCGGGAATGGGTTCAAGTCCTATTGCACATGGCTCATCAAATGGAAGTACGCCACATATACAAGGTCTATATGGTATTTTTGAAGTATTTGCCGACACAATAGTTATGTGCACAGTAACAGCACTTGTTGTGCTTACTTGCAGTGACAAGGTAGGCTTACAAAATGCGGAAATGCCTGTAACTTTTGCGATGTCGCAAGTTTTCGGTGATACAATATCTGTATTTTTATTATCTGTTTGTATAGTTGTATTTGCATATACAAGTATACTTGGCTGGTGCTTTTATGGTTGCAAGTGTTGTGAGTATCTTTTTGGTGAGGGAAAAACACTGATTTATAAAACTGTATTTTGTATATTCATAGTTATCGGTGCTTTTTTTGATATGTCTTTTGTATGGAATTTATCCGATATATTAAATTTATTTATGGCAGTACCAAATTTAATAGCGATTACATTATTACATAAAAAAATAAAAAAACAGGACTGAATCTTATGGTGAGATTTAGTCCTGTTGCAGTATTGTTTTGAAAAGTTGATAAATTTATAAAAGCTTTACTCAATTTTTGAAAGTGAATTTTGCCTTTTAAGGAAAAAGAGAAAACTTTTGTGATTTTGTCATTGTCTGGTTAAATTTTTTACCCAAAGTCCGCTTTTTATCCTTATTGTACTGAATATTATTTTTAATAGTTCGTCAGATTTCAGTATCAAAAATACAATATGTGGGGCAAGTTTTAAATATAAGCCTGTAAAAGCACCGATAGGTAATGCGCATATCCACAAGAATATAATATCACAAACTAGTACAAAGTGAATGTCTCCGCCACCGCGAAGTATTCCCATCATATGAACGATAGCCTGTGTTTGACAAAATACAATGAATGTTGAAACCCCCATTACAGCCATAGCTATTTCGTAGGTTTCTGGTGTTATATTATATAGCGAAATGATGAAAGGACGGATAAAGAAAATTATAGAAGCAGCAAGAACTCCGATAAAGATACTTAGTGTAACCATACCGTTTGCAAAAGTTTTTGCCTCATCATATTTTTCTTCACCTATAATATTCCCGATAATAACAGCACAGGCATTACTGATACCAATAGTTATTATCTGCGCAAACTGAACAGTTACGTTTGTAATACTTGCCGCTGTTACAAAACCACGGCTCATTCTACCCATTATCATCATAAGTCCACTGTTGCCACTACTCCACAAAAATTCGTTTAATATAACAGGGAAAACTGTCTTCGATATATCTTTTATAAATGATACATCGAATTTAAATATATTGATTAAACGCATTTGCAAATGTTTTTCAAAACCGCAGAACATAAATATAACTGCAATTAAAATTTCGACTGTACGTGCAATTACTGTTGCAATAGCCGCGCCACGAACACCCATAGCTGTAAATCCCAGTTTACCAAATATAAGTACCCAGTTTAAGAAAGTATTTAGTATTAGTGATGTCAGATAAACCACAATGGATATTTTTACTGTACCCATAGAACGTAGAGTCATTAGTATAACATTACTTAGTGCCATTGATATATACGAAAAACATACGTATTTAAGATATATGGCACCTATATTAATAACATCAATATCATCAGTAAAAATTTTCATAACCGTTGTTGGAGAGATAACTGCCGGGATAAAGAATAAAATTGCTATTACGATAGTTATAAGATAAGTTATGGATAAAATACTTTTCATAGACTTTTTGTCTTGCTTGCCCCAATATTGAGCAAGCAAAACATTGGTACCACTGGCTATACCAAAACTTAGTCCCATTAATATCATAGTATATTGATTGGCAATAGTTGCGGAGGATAGCTCAACCTCACCTAAATTACCGAGCATTAGTGTATCCATAAGTCCAGTAAAATAGGTTATTAGGTTTTGAAGTGCTATCGGTACAGCAATGCTTATCATAGTTTTCTTTATTTTTGTATCTTTGAATATTTCAAGAGATTTAAACATATTTATTTAGATTCTGTTAATACCTTTCTATTATTTAAAATATATCTTGCACCTGAAATAAATGTTACAACAGCAAGCAGGATTATACCATAGTAAAAGATTGCTGTAAGAACTCTCATTAAAGAGTCATTAAGCGCCGAAAATTCTTGGGTTACCCACAAAAAAAGCAGTGTATAGCATATCCATACCATTTGCAAAACTGTCTTTATTTTGCCCCAAATATCAGCAGCTATAACGATTTTGTTATCGGCTGCAAGTATACGAAAACCTGTCACTGCAAGTTCACGGGAAATAATGATGACAACAGCAATAACAAAAAGAGTACTTACATTTAATTCAACAGCAACTGGGATAAGAGCAATAAAAGCACTTATAGTAAGTATTTTATCGGCAAGTGGATCCATAAATTTGCCAAAGTTTGTTATTAAGTTATATTTGCGTGCAATCATACCGTCCAATGCGTCGGTAATAGATGCAAAAGCAAATATAATAAAGGCATATAGATAATTATGCTTTATTGGCAAAAACATAAATAAAAGAAATATAGGAACCATAGCAGTTCTTAAAATAGTAAGTTGATTGGGCAAATTCATTTTTTTCATTATTTGTTGTCTCCTTTAAAAATATTGTTTATTCTACAACTGTACCAATAAGGTCATATTCAAAGGTTTCTGTAACTTTAATCTTAACAAAGTCGCCTGCTCTGTAAATATTGTTTGATTTAAAATATACGCGAGTATCAATATCAGGTGCGTCCATATAGCTTCTGCCATAGTAGCCTTCGCTACCTTTATCTTCTACCATAACAAGCAGTTCTTTGCCTATTTGATTTTCTGCTATTTTAAAGGCAATATCACTTTGAACTTCCATTATTAATTCTGCACGTTTTTGACGAATTTCTTCGTCTATTTGGTCAGTTCTTTCACCTGCAACGGTGTTTTCTTCCTGACTGTATGCAAAGCAGCCCAAACGCTCAAATTTGCTTTCTTTTACAAACTCACAAAGTTCTTCAAACTCTTCGTCTGTTTCGCCAGGAAATCCTGCAATAAGAGTAGTTCTTAAAACAACATCAGGGAGTTTTTCTCTTATTTTGTGAACAAGGCTAAGTAGAGTTTCTTTGTTTCCGGGACGGTTCATTTCTCTCAAAACTTTACCGTTGCAGTGTTGTATTGGAATATCAAGATATTTAACTATCTTTTCTTCATTTGCCATTACTTCAAGAAGTTCATCGGTAATTTTGTCAGGGTAGCAATATAGTACTCTTACCCATACAATACCGTCAACCTTACATACTTCTTTCAGAAGTTCAGGTAACATATATTTTCCGTATAAATCAAAACCGTATTTGCTTGTGTCTTGCGCAACAATATTTACTTCTTTTACACCACGACTTGCAAGAGTTTTAACTTCTTCCACGATATTTTCTATTTTACGTGAGCGAAATCCTCCACGAATCATAGGTATAGCGCAGTAGGCACATTTATTGTCGCAACCTTCGGAAATTTTCACATAGGCAAAATGAGATGCTCCTATAAGGATTCTGTCACCTTCAAGACATAGTGAAGTCTTTTCACCATAGCTCTGTATTTTTTTGCCTTCAAGGGATTTTTCAATATTTTCAATTATTTTATTGTTACTGCCAATACCCAAAACAACATCTATTTCAGGAATTTGTTGATATAGCTCATCTTGATATCTTTCTGCAAGGCAACCTGTAACTATAACAGCTTTTACTTGTCCTTCTTTTTTCAGTTCGCAAAATTCAAGTATTGTATCAATAGCTTCTTGCTTTGCACTCTCAATAAATCCACAGGTATTTATTATTACCGCATCGCCTTCTTCGGGATCACTTACAATTTCCCAACCGTTTTTACGTATAACATATAGCATCATTTCTGCGTCATATTGGTTTTTTGAACAGCCTAGACTAACCATTCCTATTTTTATATTGTTCATATATATTTTTCTCCTTATTATTTTAATATTTTAGGGTATTTTTTTGATTAAAAAATATTTATTATGAAAATAGATAGGCTTCTATGATTCCCATTTGTTCTCTGATAAAATATATCGGATACATGAGCGGTGGAGTAAATGAGGAAACAGAAGACGGATTTAAGCCATATTTTTCGGCATAGATAACACTGCGTGCCTGATGAAAGCTATCTGTAACGATTACTGCATCATGACTTAAATTTTCTTTTTCGATAATTTCTTTTGATAACTTTATATTTGTATCTGTATCGGTTGCACTGTGTTCAGCAAAAATTCTTGATTTATCAATACCGTTATTCAGTAGCCACTGTTCCATAACTTTTGCCTGCGTAACGGTATCGTTTTTTGTTATTCCGCCACTGACAATTACTTTTGCTTGTGGATTTTTATCTAAATATTTTTTGGCGGCATTTAAGCGATAGTAAAGCATATTTGACGGCTTACCGTTAAATGTTGCGCACCCCATAACAATAGCTGTTGCGTTACTGTTTTGCGGTGGTTTTTTAATGGATTTATATATCATAAAACAGGTAAACATAACTTCAATAGCTACGCAAATTCCCATAAATATCGATAATATTCTGAGCATACGAAACTCAAATCTATTATTTCTCCATGCACTGTATTTTAGATTTTTTGGGGACAAAAAGATAGCGTAAATAAAAAATAGAGCAGAAATTATTAACAGAGCAATGCTTCCTTGGTTAAAAACATTATATAAAGTGAGTGGCAGTATTGAGGATATTAAACACAATATTCCTATTATAATTACTGTTGCTTTAAAAAAATAAATACCTTTGTAACTTTTATTGTTATTAAGAGTGATTTCTTTGTAAAAGTTTTTTATGTCAATCACATCTCCTCTATTATATTTAATGCGGTTTTTATGTCTTCATATAAAAAGCCACGTCGTTGCAAAGCAAGAATTGTTTTGTGCAAATCTTCACGTGTCTGTATTTTATTACTGTATTTTTTTTGTATAAGAGCAATAATAGGAGCTGTTTCATCAAATTCTTCACATTCTGTCAAAACATCTTCTATGATGTCTTTGTCAATTTTCTTTTTGTAGAGTTCTGTCTTTATGCGTTGTTTACTGTATCCACGCAAGTTTATGTAGTCGAGTGTAAGTCGGCGTGCATAGTCGTAGTCATCAAGTAAATTAAGCTCTGTCATTCTTTCGATGGTATTTTCAACAGCATCTTCACTGTAAAATTGCAAGAGTTTATCACGAAGTACACCTGTGCTTTTTGCGGCAGCCGAAAGTATATTCAGTGCGGTTTGCTTGCAAGAATAAAATTCATCATTTGTACGCAGCTCTTCCAATTCTTCGACACTCATTTCTTTGTTTGCGGAAATATCTGTTGTCAAATAAGTATCTTTGTGTATGGAAAAAAGAAATTCACCATCTGCAAAGATAGAATATCTGCCCTTTTTTGTCTTTTGTATATCTGTTATTTTCAAAAAAATTATCTCCTAAAAATATTATATTTTAGTTACGTTATCTACAATATAATAACACAAAAACCATTTTAATATCAAGTTATAATTGTTATTTATAGTTTTTGTTTATTCATTGCTGTCACAAGATAAAAATTATAAAACATAATAGTGTTAAAAAAGTTTTTTTGTAAAAATATAAAAAGTCGATTTTTATTGTTTTTTTAACAAAAGAAATGAATGTGTGTTAAAAGTGTTCTTTTTATATTATATTTGGTTATTATATAGTTTTTTATATATTGCTGTCTGTTGATTTTATTTTAAAAAAGATTTTTTATAAACAAAATCAACAGACTTTTAAACAGATGTTAGTTTG
>JAHHTR010000059.1 GCA_020024515.1 Angelakisella sp. | reverse complement strand
TTTGTATACAAATTACCGATTTTTATAATTTCACATTTATTTACATTTTCTCTTAAAGTCTTTAATATTATTTCGCATTTTTGATAGTTTTGTGCCATATCCCCATAAAATTTTTTATTTAAATGTAAACTCTTTTTATATCGGGTATAGACCCTGTTAATATATTCTTTTATTTCGTCAAGCCACTGAACCTTTGTAATGACATAAAAATTAGGTTCTATGTCAAATATTTCACTAATAAAAAACAAATTATTATCTATATCCTGATTAGCCACAAGGCTGTTTTTTTCACTCTCCTCCATTTCATTGACCACAAACAGCAGTAGCATACGGTATATATGTTCTTTTAAATTATCCATATCGGTCGGTATGCGGAATTTACAAATATGTATGTCGGAATAAAAACCTCCTATTCCGTCTATATAAGTTTTTTCTTCCCACAACATATATTTTTTTATCCATTCTTCGCATTTTTTAAATAAAATTCTCTATTTTTAGAAAAAATAATATTGTTTTCTATATATCTGCACAATGGTTATTATGTGACATTTTCCATATTTAGTATATACAAATAATTATTATCTTTGGCAAAATACCATATATTCTCATTTTTATAAACATCATTTACCCTTACAACTTCACATCGTTTTGTGCTTTTCTTTAAATCTTTCAACATTTCTTCACACCTAAAATAGTCTTTTCTTACAGCTTCATTTGCTCCTTCATTTAAGAAAAATTTAGTGTTGTACTTATATTTTTTGGATTCCTGAAAATATTCTTCTATATCTTTTATTCCCTGTTCGCCGAAAGTTGAATAAATATATCCATCTTCTTCTACTATAAAATCACGACTGATAAGATTAAAATTATCATATTTTTCGCCTGAATCTATCAAACGTCTTTTTTTGCCTTTATCCATTTTATTTACTACAAACAAAGAAGACATACGATATATGTATTCTTTTAAATCATCTGTATTTTTTGGTACAGCGAATTTGCAAATATGTATATACGAAAAGTAGCACTCCAAGCCAAATATATCAATATCTTTATGCCACAATAAATATTCTTTTTCCCATTCTTCGCATTTTTTAAATAAAATTCTCCATTTTTCACCATCATTGTTGCAATCTGCAAATTCCGTTTCTCTAAAAAAATCTGCAATTTCTTCATTTGGAACAGTATCATTACTAAACATATCTTCTATTATACTGCTAAACAATATTACCACCTCATTATTAATTATTAATATTTTAGTATTCCGTCTGTTGCATCATGTAATTCAATAAATGGATTTTCTTTCAAACACTCGCCCGTAACTGTATTTACAATATCCAGTTTATCACTGCAAAAACTGCTGTAACCGTCAATTAACGTCATAATTTCCGTTGTCATATTATATGTGACATCGTATAACATACTTTCAATTTTTTTGTCAGTACATTTATTTTGCGACATACATATCTGCACACATTCTTCTTGAAGATTTGCCAAATAGTCAAAAAATTTTCTTTGATATTCATTCATAACAAATAACCTTTCTTTTTATAGATATTATAAAAAATGTTGAAAGAAAAAAATCTTTGCAACACATAAATTTTTACTCTTTTTTTTCTTCAATAGTTTCGTTTATCAAATTAATTAATTCCCATGCGCTTCTAAAACATTGTTTTTTACCTGTATCTATCCACTCCACAATACCTTGCCATGTTCCATTTTGCTTATTTTTTATTGTGACAAGAAATTTTCTTATTGCCTTGGTATCTTCAAGTATATTTAAATTATCGTCCATTAGTTCTCACCTTTACTGTTTTATTAAATATTGTATTGATTTAAGAAATCACTATATATTTAATACTATCATAATAGCAAAAATTTTTCAAGATTTAATTAATTAATGGCAAAAATAAAAAAGAACCTTTTATAGTAATTTGAGTTACTATAAAAGGTTCAAGAATTATTTTATTTTATTAGGATTATTTAAAGTATCTGTTTAGTAAACCTTCAAAAGCTTTACCATGACGAGCTTCGTCACGAGCCATTTCGTGTACTGTATCGTGGATAGCATCTAGGTTTAGTTGTTTAGCAAGGCTTGCTAGCTCTTGTTTACCTAGTGTAGCACCATTTTCAGCTTCTACACGTAGTTCTAGGTTTTTCTTTGTTGAATCTGTAACAACTTCACCTAGTAGCTCAGCAAATTTAGCTGCGTGCTCTGCTTCTTCATAAGCAGCTTTCTCGTAGTACATACCAACTTCCGGATAACCTTCACGATGAGCAACACGAGCCATAGCTAGGTACATACCAACTTCTGTGCATTCGCCTGTGAAGTTCATTCTCAGACCTTCGATAATTCTCTCATCAACGCCGTTAGCAACGCCTACAACGTGCTCACAAGCCCAAGTTCTTTCGCCTTCGCTCTTTTTAAATTTCTCAGCTGGTGCTTTACATTGTGGACATACCTCTGGTGCTGAATCTCCTTCGTGAACATAGCCACATACTGAACATACATATTTTGTCATAATTAAAATCTCCTTTACTTCCATATAATCAGTTTTATTTAAATTTAATAATAGTAATCATTACTGATTTATTATGTTTATACTATATCATATCAAAAATAAAAAATCAAGTCTTTTTTTAAATATTTTTTTAAAAAACCGACTTAAAATATAATTTTGTTTAAAATATACAAATATCAGTACTTTAAACTGTATTTATCAAGTATTTATTTTGTAAAAGATACATAAATAGTTTAATTTTTAAAACTTTTATTCCTTGTTTAATTTAACAATATGTTTATTGTTCTGTATTTAATGCAAATTATATGTCTTTCATAGTAAGAGAAATACGTTTTTTCTTCATATCTACATCAATTACTTTTACTTTTACAATATCGCCAACCTTTACCACTTGTGATGGGTGTTTGATATAAGCATTTGATAATTGTGATATATGCACCAATCCGTCTTCGTGTACACCGATATCCACAAATGCACCAAAGTCGATAACATTACGTACAGTTCCTGTAAGAACCATATCCGGTTTTAAATCTTTCATTTCCATTACATCGGTACGCAAAATAGGTAGTGGCAAACTTTCTCGTGGGTCACGTCCCGGTTTTAGTAATTCTTCTATTATATCTTTAATAGTAGGTACACCAAGTCCCAAATCATCTGCAAGTGTTTCAAGCTCTGTTCTGTTTTCTGTGGTTGTATACTTATTTATATCTGCAATATTCTTTGTACCTATATCAGTAAGCGCAAAACCACACTTTTTCAATAATTCTTTTGTGGCTTTGTAGCTTTCCGGGTGCACTGCTGTGCTATCAAGCGGATTTTCACCATCTGTAATTCTCAAAAATCCCGCACATTGTTCATAAGCTTTTTTACCTAGCTTTGCAACTTTTAACAGTTCTGTACGTGTTTTAAACTTACCGTTTTCTTCTCTGTATGCAACTATATTTTTTGCAACAGCCGAATTTATACCTGCTATATGTCCAAGTAGTGATGCCGAGGCTGTATTTAGGTCTACACCTACCGAGTTTACAGATTGTTCTACCACACCGTCAAGTGTTTTATCAAGTTGAGTCTTTGGCATATCGTGTTGATACTGTCCTATGCCTATTGCTTTTGGATCAATTTTTACAAGTTCTGCAAGCGGATCTTGTAAACGTCTTGCAATAGAAACAGCACTTCTCAGCGAAACATCATATTCTGGGAATTCCTCTGCCGCAAGTTTTGATGCCGAATACACAGACGCACCAGCCTCGCTTACTACCATATACGATACTTTGGCATCAAGTTCAGATATTAAGTCCGCAACAAATTTTTCGCTCTCTCTTGATGCAGTACCGTTACCTATTGATATAACTGTTACATTGTGCTTTTTAATCAGCACTTTTAATTTTGCCTTTGCCTCCTCAATTTTGTTTTGTGGCGGTGTCGGATAGATGACAGTTGTATCAAGTACTTTACCTGTTGCATCTACAACAGCGATTTTACAACCTGTTCTATATGCAGGGTCCAGTCCAAGCACAACATGACCTCTTACAGGTGGTTGCATAAGTAAATGGTGTAAATTTTCACCGAAAACTTTTATAGCTTGCTCTGCCGCCACTTCAAACAATGCTGAAAAAGTTTCATTTTCAAGTGATGGTTGCAATAATCTTTTCCATGCATCGTCAACAGCCGCCATTACCAAACGTGCAGACGGATTTTGAGCAACAACAACTTCTTTATACATTGTATTTAGCGCAAGTTCCTGTGACAAATCCAAGCCGGATTTCAATTTATCTTCCTTGACACCACGATTAATTGCAAGTATGCGGTGCGGTGCAATTTTTGAAACAGGCTCGCTAAAATCAGCATACATAGAATATACATCATCTTCGAGATCACCTTTTACTACAATATTACCGCTATTTTGTATAAGGATTTTCATTTTTTTACGGATTTCTGTACTGTCCGATACTTCTTCCGCTATAATATCCATAGCGCCGTTCAGCGCATCTTCTACTGTATTTACACCTTTTTCTTCATTAATATATTCTTTTGCAAAAACACATGGTTCAATTATTGTATCTTGAGCCTTTATTTTCTCGGCAAGCGGTGTTAAACCTTTTTCACGGGCAATACTTGCACGTGTCTTACGTTTTTGTTTATATGGGCGATATATATCTTCTACTTCCGCAAGCGTCTTTGCCTCTGCAATAGCTTTTGTTAATTCCTCTGTTAATTTTCCCTGTTCTTCTATTGAAGATTGTACTTCTGCTTTACGTTTTTCAAGGTTACGCAAATACGAAAGTCTTTCCTCCAAAGCACGAAGCTGTGTATCATCAAGCGAACCTGTCACCTCTTTACGATAACGTGCTATAAAAGGAATAGTATTTCCTTCATCAATTAACGTTATGGCAGCATCAATCTTCCATTGTTGAATACCAAGCTCTTTTGATAGCTGAATATTTATTTCCATTAGTTATCCTCCAAATATATAAAATATACTATATATTTATTGTATCACAATATAATAGCTTGTCAAAAAATAAATTCATTAAAAGAACTCATCATAATACACCGAATTTATTTTTTCTGAAAATATATGTATCTGCAAAATGTATATATACATTAATTTTGTATAATTATACATTTAAAAATACAATTTTGTGCATATTACACACATATTTTACCGCTTAATATTATAAGTTTTACACATATTATGTAAAAAAAGTCTTTACAAACGTTTTTTCGTAATGTATAATAATACACATAACAAGCATAAATATACATTTTAAAAAGTAGAGAATTGAGAGGGTAAAAAATATGAAAAAGATAGCTGCAATAATGACATCAATACTAATGCTCGTAGGTATGGCAGGTTGCGGAAGCAAACAAGACAGTTCTAACAAACTTATAGTAGGAACATCAGCAGACTTTGCTCCTTACGAGTTCCACATACTTGAAGAAGGCAAAGATAAAATAGTAGGTTTTGATATGGCACTTGCTCAAGCAATAGCAGACAAAATGGGCAAAGAACTTGTTATCAAAGATATGAGTTTTGAATCAATAATGATAGAACTTCAAAATGGCTCAATAGACCTTGCAATCGCAGGAATGTCACCTGACGAAAAGAGAAAAAAAGTTGTTGACTTTTCAAAGACTTACTATGAAGGTAGTCAATCAGTAATGATAAATGTTAAAGATAAGGATAAATACAAAACTTATGAAGATTTAAATAAAAAAGAGCTTTCCATAGGCGCTCAAACAGGTTCTATACAGGCAGACCTTGCGCAAACACTTACACCAAATGCAAAAATGGTAGGACTTGCACAAATGCCTAATATAATAATGGAACTAAAAACAGGCAAAATTGACGCAGCTTTTGTTGAAACAGTAATTGCAGAAAACTATGAAAAAGCACACCCTGAGGTAATGATACTTTCAGAAGTTCCCTATGAAGCACAAGGAAATGCGGTAGCAATTAAAAAAGGTAATGAAGAAATGCTAAACACAGTAAATGAAGTAATTGATGAAGTATTAAGTAACGGAAAAATGGCTGAATATATCGAAGAAGCTGTTAACCTTTCAGCTTATGACACAACAAAAAACAAATAATATTATTTAAAATGTAAATTAATATAAAATGCAGTATTACCGCAAAATTAAAATATTTTGTGGTAATACTGTTTGTATTGATAAAATATAAATTAATGGGGGATTTTTTTAGATGAACTTTGCACCAATATTTGAGCAGTTTGTATATTTTAAACAAGGTGTAATATATACTATTCTGCTTTCATTTTTTACAGTTCTTTTCGGTTTTATACTTGCACTTGGACTTACACTTCTCAGAATGTCAAAATTTAAAGTTTTAAGATGGATATCAACAGCATATATTGAATTTGTACGTGGCACACCCGTACTTGTACAACTTATGTTTGTAATGTACGTTGTGTTTGGTGTTATTTTTGAAGCACCAAAAGTAACACTGTTTGGATTTATTGAAACAGAACGTTTTATTCCCGGTGTAGTTGCCCTGTCGCTAAACAGTGCCGCATACGTATCAGAAATACTGCGTGCAGGCATAAGTGCAATCGACTTTGGTCAAAGTGAGGCTGCCCGTTCACTTGGTATGACAAAATCACAAACTCTTTCATACATCGTACTTCCACAGGCAATAAGAAATATATTACCTGCCATCGGTAACGAATTTGTATCTATAATAAAAGAAACTTCTGTTTGTTCGGCTCTTGGTATGCAAGAAATTATGTACAATGCAAATATTGTAAAATCACAAACATGGCTTATTGCCGAACCTCTAATCGTTGCAGCTTTGCTGTATTTTATTATAACATTTACTATGTCAAAAATTATCTCATATTTTGAAAGGAAAATGAACAGTGGATATCAAAGATAACAAAGAAAAACTAAGCACGCATTTAATTGATGTTAAAAATCTTAAAAAAGCTTTTAGGAAAAATGTATTTATACTAAATGATGTTAATTTGACTATTGATAAAGGTGATGTAGTGGTCATCGTAGGCCCATCTGGTTCTGGTAAAAGTACCTTTTTACGTTCTCTTAATATGCTTGAAACTCCTACATCAGGTGAAATAATTTTTGAAGGTGTAAATCTTGCCGACAAAAAAGTAAATATAGACTTGCACCGTCAAAAAATGGGTATGGTTTTCCAACATTTCAATCTATTTCCCCACATGACAATACTTAAAAATTTGACAATAGCACCCACAAAAGTGCTTAAAATAAATGAAGAAGAAGCAGAAAAGACAGCCATGGAGCTACTCGAAAAAGTGGGACTTGCCGACAAGGCAAATGCCTATCCAATTCAACTTTCCGGAGGACAAAAACAGAGAATTGCCATTGTACGCGCGCTATGTATGAAGCCCGATGTTATGCTGTTTGACGAACCAACATCGGCGCTTGATCCCGAAATGGTCGGCGAAGTACTCGAAGTTATGAAGTCACTTGCAAAAGACGGAATGACAATGGTTGTTGTTACGCACGAAATGGGTTTTGCGCGTGAGGTAGGCACCCGTATACTTTTTATGGACGGTGGTAAAATTATCGAAGAAAATTCACCGAATGAATTTTTTGACAATCCGCAAAGTCCACGTCTGCAAGATTTCTTATCAAAAGTTTTATAATTAATATTAACGGAAACAATTATATTTTAAAACTATAATTGTTTCTGTTTTTTTATACTTTATTTTCTGCAAAATATTTGTTATAATGATAACAATTACACTATATATGAAAGTAAAAGGTGGTTTTTTTATTGGAATTTTTTAAAAATATATTATATGATATAATATATATAGTATCTTGGATACTTATTTTACTTTTATTTATCTTATTCTTTCTCTCTATTTATTATAAAGTCTATCCTGATGCCAAAAAGAAAAGACAAAATCCATTGTATAAAAAATATATAAAAAAACAAATATATTATAACAATACAAATCCATACTCTATTCCGACAACCATTCGTTGGTTAAATACAGCGGGCGCTTTGCTACTCATTCAAAATATGGGCAACTTTTATTATGTCGCAGGCATAGAAGGCAAAAACGAAATTCCGGGCATACAAAAAATGCTTTTGGATTATTGGGATATAACAGATAAAAATTCAGCGATAAATACAATGAAAAGTGTCCTTGAAACAGGTATGCGAGCCAAATACAGACGAAATATGGAAATTACGGAAATTTACATTGAACAGATGCGGGAACGCAATCCGAAATATACTGTAAACAGTTATCGTAAAGAAATGCTCGACGCCTATGAAAAATATGGTGAAAACGCCCTTTTGGGTTGGGATATGGGTAGAATTGCATATATTATTCAGTGTTGTTATGTATGCGGATATATATCAATGGAAGATATGATGGATATAGGCGTAGATGCCGGACTCAAACTGCAATCTGCCTTTAACAGTTGGGAAGAAGTTATGGAAAGCTATCTGTTTGGCTTAAAATTTTGGTTAAAAGATAATAAATGTCAGACAGTAAAACAGAGAAAACAATTATACAAACAAATTCGCAAAGGAAAAAAAGTATTTAGCGCAATATCCTTTCACACACAACTTTCAAAAACAATTCCAAATGAAGAAGAATTAATGATACAAAATTAAATATATGGAGGACTATAAAATATGGAGCAAGAACTATATTATACAGAAAGTATAGAAAAACTGCGTCAAAAGACAATGAAAACATATAAAAACGCAAAATTTACGGCTATCATTATAGCAATAATTTATTTACTGTTCGCAATATTTATAAAAAGTATGTCTACTGTTCCACTTATACTTTCGGGAAAAGTAGCTTTAACGGATATCCTTATTATATTATTACCAAGTATTATGATGTGTTGTATACTTTCCATAACCGGCTTTGGCATTCATATACTGATTGCGTCAAATAAAATTAAAAAGTATCAAAACGAATTTAAAAGGAATTATGTTGTTCAAATATTAAATTCTATGCCCGATTTCAGATTTGCAAATTATGAATATGATAAAGGATTTACATACGAAGAAATAAGTAAACTCTCTTTAATTCCATATACAATTCCCACACTTTTGTATTCGTCTGATTTATTTACGGGAGAGCTCAACGGTATAAATTTTAAATTTGCAAATATTGAAACCCAAAAACCAAATAAAAATCACGCGCCCATAACTTTGTTTAGCGGTCAAATCATACAAGTATCTTTGTTTGGCGGTCAAAAAATAACCTCCGATACTATTCAGATAATTCCCACAAAAAAACTCAAAGACTTAAAATCTCAAAAATCCAATATTGAAATAGGAGAAATATTCAATAAAGAATACAAAATTTTTGCCGATAGCAAAGATTGTACTTTTAACCTATTAAATCCAACTGTTATTAAATATTTAGAAGATTTTATAAAAGAAACAAACAAAGATGTATACATAATGTTCAGTAATGAATATATGTATATTGCCATAAACTCCGAAGAAAACCTGTTTCATTCAAATATCAGTATTCCCGCAACAGAACAGCTAGATACAATAACAAAAGATACATTGATTATAAACAGAATAACAGAATTATTTTCCAATATAGAAAAAACTTTCACCATATCCTCTTAAAAACAACTTTTTTTATACATTTCAGTAAAAAAATCCTAACTTTATTTTTTATAATAAGGTTAGGATTTTCTGCTATTCAAAATTATCTAATATCTTGTATTCACTGTTTTATGAGACTTTCTTATATATGCTATATTCATATAACATACAATTTTTTTAAAAATTATATGTTTGCACGTAAAATGGTATTAATAAGCCTTTCTACACAAATCTTTATTTCTGTTTCAGTTAAATCACCGTTTTTCAATGCCTTACGAATATCTTCATCATCACCGATATATCCTGGCATAATCAAATCATTTCCTGCCTTTGTGCATAGATGAGATATACTTCCACCAACCGGCATTGTCGTTGCCCAGTCTGTCATAACTATACCACGAAATCCCCATTCATTTCTAAGTACTTCTGTTAATAGGCCTTTATTATTTGCTGCATGTGTACCGTTAATTAAATTGTATGATGACATAAGTGCTTTTGGCTGTGCCTCTTTAACAGCTATTTCAAAACCACGAAGATATATTTCACGTAATGCACGTTCACTTATAATAACATTTACACCCATACGATTATCTTCTTGATTATTGCAAGCATAATGCTTAATAGTTGTGCCTCTACCCTTTGCTGTCTGCACACCATAAGTTATGGCTGCCGCTATCTTTCCTGTCAATAGTGGATCTTCTGAATAATACTCAAAGTTTCGTCCGCAAAGTGGATTTTTCTGAATATTCATACCGGGAGCAAGCCACAAGCTAATGTTAAAATGTTCCATTTCTTTTGCCACTGCCTGTCCGATAGTTTCAAGCAATTCCACATTCCATGTTTGTGCAAGTGCTGTGCCAACAGGGAAAGATGTGCAATATTGATAATAACGCTTTGCTCCCTCATGAAAATTTTTCTCAGCAAAGAAGCCACCTTCTATTGAACCTAAAAATCCTGTATCATATACAGTATTATTTTCAGGGTTTATCTCGTATTCTTGTTGCAAACGAAGTCCTGCGGGGCCGTCAGCCAAAATTATGGCAGGAAGTTTCACCTTATCTATAAATGCACCACTTGTTTCACCTGCCGCACCGGGAACATGTATCGCCGCATTCCCGAGAGCTGCCGCACCCTTACTCATCTCTCCATATAGTAACGGTATCCATTCTTCTGCCGATAATTGGTTAGTAATTTCTTTTACTTTTGTGTCTATATCATCGGGAGTATATTCTTCACATACTTCTGCTAATGGTTTATATTCAATCTGCAAAATATTATTCGATAAATTATCAAATTGACTGTCTTCTTTAATTTCTCGTGAAATTTCAGTAAAACTGTCTTTATATTTATCTTCTATTTGGAAAACACATGTTACTTTTTCGATTATGCAGTCTTCATTTACACAAAGAACAGAAACTATGCTTATATTATCAGAACTGTTACCGATAGCTATTCCATATTTACCTTTTTCTATTACCCAAGCAGATTTATTTTCATCAAAAGATGCAAAATTTTTGCTTGAAATAGATATTGTAATTTCTTGTTCTTCGCCAATGCCAAGCTCTTTTGTTTTTGCAAAACCTATTAAACGTTGTTTTTCTTTCTCAATACCTGTTTGCGGTAATATTGCATAAACTTCAACAACTTCTTTACCGGTGAATTTTTCACCTATATTTAATACAGTAGTACTTACAATTACATCTTTATCTATCTTAACGGAAGAATTTTTAAAGCTGAAATCTGTATAAGATAAACCAAAACCAAACGGATATGCAGGCTTTACACCAAATGAAGAAAAATAGCGATAACCTACATATATTCCGTCAGTATAAAATTCTTCATCTAAATTTCCGTTAAGGCTACTGTAATTAAGTGCATCCGGATAGTCACTGTAACTCACTGCCCACGTAGCTGTTAATTTTGCACTTGGTGTAACTTTACCAAACAAAACATCACAAACTGCATTTCCGCCCTCTTGTCCCAGTTGTGATATAAACAGTATTGCCCCTATTGCTTCATTTGAATGAATACATTTTAAATCAACAGGACCACCTGCATTTATTATAAGGATAACTTTTTTGCCGAAAGATTTTAAGTCTTCCAAATCACGAATTTCACTTTCCGATAACTCATAATCTCCCGCTTTATTTTTTCTGTCTGCCCCTTCGCCTGCTATTCTGCTGATTACATAGACAGCTACATCAGTATTTTCAACATCATTTTTCTCTATCTTGCGTCCATTTGGATAGGAAAAAGGAGAACCAACATAAGCATCAAAAAAATTATTTGGGTCTTCTTTACACTGGTCTAATATACTGGTTTTCCAGTCTTCTCTTGCCTTTGTATAACGTGCTTTATAATCATTTAAATAATCATTATTTGTTATTTTACAATCAGTATTCTTAAAACCTTCATAGATAGAAACTCGTTCTCTTTCGTTTACGTCTCCCGAACCTGTTCCACCTTTTACTGTAAAATGCACGCCACCACCAAAAAGACCTACACTTACGCCGTTATCGAGTGGCAAAATACCACTGTTTTTTAAAAGAATGATACTTTCACATGCCGCTTTTCTGCTTAGTTTTGCATTTTCAATTTCAATCACTGTTGGTTCTGTACTTTCATATCTAAATGTATTCATTTTATCACGCACCCCTTATAGAATTTAATTTTAAAAATTATTTTATTTACTTTTTTCTATCATAGTACGGTCTAAAAGTAATGTCAATATCTGTATTTCAAAGCATAAAAAAATACAGATTTTAAAAAATTTGGCATATTATTACATGGCAAGTTATATGGCATAAAAAATACACAGTGTAAAAACTGAACAAGTCCATTAAAAATGGACATAGAAAAAAGAAACCCCTTATGGTAGAAT
>JAHHTR010000058.1 GCA_020024515.1 Angelakisella sp. | reverse complement strand
TAAAATCAAAAGCCCAAAATCTCAATCGGATTTTGGGCTTTTTCTACACTCTGAGAGATAGTCAAGATGAAAATATCTTGACTATCTCTTTTCTTTTAATTGATTTTATGAACCCACAAGTTCAACTTCGATATTTATATATTGTGATTTATTATTTGGCGTTCTTCGGAACAATGTAACTTTTACAGTATCACCGGGCTTATAATCTTTTAATATTGATGTACAAGTAGCCAAAGAATATACCGGTTGATCTTGTATATGTGTAATTATATCATTTATTCTTGCACCCTTCTTTTCAAGGTCATTACCCTTTGTAAAATCTGTAACTGTAAAGTCTCTTATTATTATGCCCAAAGGAATATTATTAAGTTTTGCTGTAAACGGGTCTATTTCTTGTGCGCTTATGCCAAGCATTGCTCTGTCTGTAACTCTACCGTTTTCAATTAAGTCATTAATAATCGGCATAGCATCATTTATTGGAATAGCAAAACCCATTCCTTCAAATTCCTGAGCACTTATTTTAGATGAATTGATACCGATAACCTGTCCATAAACATTTATCAGTGGACCACCGCTGTTACCGGGATTTATAGCAGCATCTGTCTGTATACAGTCAAGTGCATACCCTGCATCACCATTTGAAAGTGTTCTGTTTAGTCCTGATACATAACCAACTGCCAAACTTTGTGCAAACTGCATACCACCAGGATTTCCTATTGCAACAACTCTTTCACCAACAACAAGTTCATCACTGTTTCCAAATGTAGCTGCTGGCAAGTCTGTACCTTCTATTTTTATAACTGCTAGGTCTGTTTGTCTGTCTTCTCCAACAAGTATAGCTTTTTTATATTCATTATTTGAAAGAACTACCTCTATTGAAGTTGCTCTTTCAACAACGTGTGCGTTTGTTATAATATAGCCGTCTTTGCTCATTATAATACCGCTGCCTTCGCTCATCCCTTGCTTTTGACCATTTCCTATATTTGCAAGTATTCCTACAACACTTGGAGAAACTTTTTTAAATATTTCAGAATTGCTTAATCCTGTTTCAATATATTCACCTGATGTTTCAGGTCTATTTATAATATTTAAACTTGGTTTTTGTGTTTCTTCTTTATTTTCTGTAAGCGTTTGGTTTTCAGCTTCTTTTCTATCGGATATATAATTATTATCTATCACGTTATATACACCTACACCTGCAAATGCAAGAATAACGACCATTGCTACTGATACTGCAATTATACCAAATACTTTTAAGCCTTTATTCTTTTTCTTTGGTGCGGCATTGTTGTTATACATATTTTCAAAATTCCAATTATAGTTTGTATGGTGTTGATTTTTGTGCCAATCACTACCATAATATGACTGTGACGGATTTTGATATGTTGGGCTGTTTGGCATATTGGGATTATAATAGTTTGGTGTTTCTTGTTTTGGTGCATAATAGTTTGGCGGATATGACTGTGTATTATTGTTATTTGCGGTATACTTCGTATTCGTACTTTCTGTACTATTTATATCTCCATTTGGATTATTATTTTGCTCATTCATTTTCAGACACCTCTTAAAAATTTTAATTTATAATTTAGTTTTTATTGTATTTAGAATTATATATAAAAAATTTAACTAAACTATAAATCCTTAATAAATATTCTTTGCATATATATTTAAATAATTATTGTTAATATATGACCATTTTTCTAAATTTATTAATATTATTTTATTTTCTTCTCTTTTAAACATTATTTGTTTCAGGAAGTGCATTTTGTTCAGCTAAATTTTCTGTCTGTTTTTTACGTTTTGGTTTTTGCTGTTGAACTGATGGCAAAGCAAATACAAATTCGGTATAATTATCTACTTCACTTCTGATAAATATTTCTCCGCCATGCAAATTAAGTATGGTTTTTACTATATATAGTCCCAGTCCAACTCCGTTTTTATCAAGGCTGCGAGATTTATCACTTTTATAGAATCTATCAAAAACTCTTGTTATTTCTTCAGGTGTAATGCCGGAACCTGAGTTTCTTACAGAAACATAAGTTTTATTATTTTTCTGCACAAAACTAAACTCCAAATAACCGTCTTCATTTACAAACTTAACAGCATTTTCTATCAAGTTATATACAACCTGATGTATTAAATCCGCATCGGCACTGACATAAAACTTTGGAGAATCAAGTCCTCTTACCTCAATATTTTTTTCTTCCAATCTATTTTCAAATAATAGTGTTGTACGAATAATAATATCGGTAATATCTACACTTGTAGGAGTTATTTTAAATTCGCCTGCCTCTATCTTGCTGATATTAAGCATACTGCGTACAAGCCTTGATAACCTTTGTATTTCAGATGAAACAATTTTCAAATAATAGGTTTCTTTTTCCGGTGGAATAGTACCGTCCAGTATTCCATCAATAAAACCGCCTATTGTTGTTATCGGTGTTTTTAATTCATGAGAAACATTTGCTGTAAATGAACGTCTTGTTTGTTCCAGCGTTGCAAGTGAAGATGCCATTGCATTAAACGAAGCACAAAGCATTGCAACTTCATCATCACCCGAAACAGGAACACGCATTGTAAAATCTCCTGTTGCAAAACGATGAGTAGCTTCCAACATGTCCTGTAATGGTCTGACCATATTTTTTGTCATCATATATGCCATTATCAGTATAAATACCATTACAAGTAATGCGCTTATCATAAACATTTTTACCATATCTATAATAAAATTTGTAAGTGCTACTGCGCTTGTTGACGCAAACAATATTCCTGTTACCCGTCCGTCCTTATCCGTTACTATTTCGGCAACTGTATATTGTTCAAATTTAAAAGCGCCCGCTAGCTTTCCTGTTTCTCTAAATCTACCTTTTTCCCGCACAGTTTTTATTATTTCTGTTGGAATAGTTTTTGGAAAAGGATTTTTTTCTTCGTCTTTTTCGCTTGAAAGAACTACATTTCCTTGTAAATCCGAAAGATATATTGTTGTATAAGTAGACTCACCCATAACCTTATAATAATCTTCTAGATCAGTTGTTACCAAAAAAGTATCTGTTCTTTCATTATATATCATACGATAAGTTGTAAGTGTTTTTGCCTGAGCCAAATTGTTTGATAGTATCTCATATTTATCTTGTTGAAAAGAATTGCTAGCAAATGCGATAAATATAATACCCAAAAATGCAATACTTACAAGAATTATAATTGCTGAAGAATTAAAATATTTTGAGAAAAGTGTTTTTCTTTTCAAATCAAATTACTCCTTTAATTCAAACTTGTAGCCTACACCCCATACTGTTTTCAGACTCCATTGGTCAGAGATATTTTCAAGTTTTTCACGAAGTCTTTTTACATGTACGTCTACTGTTCGTGAATCTCCGTAATATTCAAAACCCCAAACTTCATCAAGAAGTTGGTCACGAGTATATACTCGGTTTGGATTGCTTGCAAGGTGGAATAATAGTTCAAGTTCTTTTGGTGGAGTATCAATAACCTTACCATCTACTTTCAGTTCATATCTTGTCATATTTACTTGAAGTTTATCATAATTCACTTCTTTTACACTCTTTACTTCGGGAACACTTGTCGCTGTTCTACGAAGTACAGCCTTTATACGTGCTACTATTTCCTTTGTATCAAAAGGTTTTACTACATAGTCATCTGCACCAAGTTCAAGTCCCAATACTTTATCAAATGTTTCGCCCTTTGCTGTAATCATTATTATTGGCACATTTGATTTTTGTCTAACTTCTCTACATACCTGCCAGCCGTCAAGTTTTGGCATCATTACATCAAGAAGAATTAGGTCAGGATTTTCACTTGTAAACTTTTCCACAGCCTCCATACCATCATTTGCAATTATTGTTGTATATCCCTCTTTTTCCAAATACAGTCTAATTAATTCGCAAATATTCTTATCATCATCTGCAACCAAAATTTTACCCATTGACATTTTTTATACCCTCCATTGTTTTTAAGTTATATTATTATTATAACCAAAAGATTATAAATTTTTATAGTAATTATTATAATTATACTACTTTTTTTGTAAAAGTGATTAATAAAATATAAATGAATATTAGTAAATAAAAAAAATTAAGTTAAAAAAAAATGAACACAATACAAGATTTATGTATTTGTGTTCATTCAAATTTTTTAATAAGCTACAATCTCTTTTATAATAAACTCACGCCCTGTCAGTGCCTCCAAATTATCAGAACTGCACTTTGGACATTTTAAGTCATGTTTTAGCGCATTAAACACAGTATCACATTCTCTGCATCTTGCTTCACCGGGGATAATTTCAAGTTCCAGCTCTGTTCCTTCAAGTGAAGTTTTGTATGTAGCTGCTGGGAAACAGTCCTCTATATATGATGGCACCATACCTGAAAGTTCTCCTACTTGTAAAACTATTTTTTGTATTTTTGTAAGTTTTTCTTCTACTGCTATATTCTCAATTGTTTTAATAACTGAGCACATTACACCCAATTCGTGCATATTATATATCCTTTCTTTTTTAAAAATCAGCTATGTTTTTAACAGTTTTTCATTACTTTTGTTAAAAACATAGCCATCTTTTTTAATTAAACTTTATTTTCCAAATACACTTTTTACTGACTCTGCTATTATCTTACCTGTACGTTTAACCGCATATTTTGCCACCTGAACAGGTAGTTTTTCAAATACTGGTGCAAAATTATCATATTTTTTAATTAGATGTATTGCATCAAATTTACATTTTGTTGTACATTGACCACAACCTATACACATATATGTATCAACCTGAACAGCACCGCAACCCAAACAACGTTCTGTCTCTTTCTTCATCTGTTCTTCTGTGAATGTAATACGTGTATCCTTAAATGTATGTTCATTATTTGTATTGTGGCCTGCTCTTTGGCGAGGTGTTGTATCAAAACCTTCAACAACAATATTGTTTTTATCAAATGAACGGTACTCACGTCTGTCTCGTCCATAAGTTAAGCTTTGACCTTCATTAACCGCTCTGTGTAGAGATGTAGCTGCCTGTTTACCTGCCGCTATTGCATCTATTGCAAAACGTGGACCTGTAAAGGCATCACCACCGACAAATATATCCGGTTCGCCTGTTTGATATGTTAAGTTATCTGCCACAGCTGTATTGTTTTTATTTAGTGCAACCTTTGTTCCATCCAACAAATTACCCCAATCAATACTTTGACCAACAGAAAGAATTACATAGTCAGCAGAAACAATCTTTATTTCATTCTCATCAAATTTAGGTGCAAATCTATGATTTTCATCAAATACAGATACACATTTTTTGAACTCAACACCTGTAACTTTTCCGTTTTCGGTAACTATACGCACAGGACCCCATGAATTATTTATAATAATATTTTCGTGTTCTGCTTCTTCTATTTCCTCAGGTAGTGCAGGCATTTCTTTTGCATTCTCCAAACAGAACATATTAACTGTTTGTGCGCCTGTTCTTGTTGTGGTTCTCGCAACGTCAATAGCAACGTTACCACCACCGATAACCACAACATTACCTGTTGTCTCTATTCCTTTTCCAAGTGCCACATCACGCAAGAATTCAACACCCGTAAGAACATTTTGTGCGTCTTCTCCATCTATGCCGATTTTTCTGCCTGCCTGTGCACCTATTGCAAGATAGAATCCTTTATATCCCTCTTTACGTAGTTCTGCTAGTGTGATATCTTTGCCTACTTCCACTCCTGTTTTAAATTCTACACCCATTATGCGTAGAATTTCTATTTCTGCATCTATAACATTCTTTTCAAGTCTGAATGAAGGTATACCCATTGTCAGCATACCGCCAAGCTTTGGTTGTTTTTCAAAAACAGTAACTTTGTATCCGTCAATAGCAAGATAATATGCACAAGCAAGTCCCGCAGGGCCCGCACCTACAATAGCTATTTTCTTACCATAATCATTACGTTTCTTAGGTACAAATCTATCTTTTTCATTTAGCTCTCTGTCTGCAATAAATTTCTTAATTTCATCTATTGCAATAGGTGTATCTATATCGCCACGTGTACACTCAGATTCACAACTGCGTGGGCAAATACGTCCACAGACTGCTGGAAAAGGATTTTCTTTTTTGATTAATTCAAGTGCTTCTTTATATCTGCCTTGTGATGCAAGTTTTATGTATCCTTGTACTGCTATATGCGCAGGACAGGCTGTCTTACATGGAGCTGTACCATTTTCATCAACATTTTTTCTATTATCACGATAGTCTTCGTTCCAGTCTTTTTCCGTCCACTTATGGTTACGTACAGTTTTATATTCTTCTTTTTTCAATGGTATTTTGCTGCATAGTCTTTGCCCAAGTTTCAGTGCATTTGTAGGGCAATTTTCCACACACTGACCACAAGCAACACAATTTTCTGAATTAACCTCTGCACCATAGTTTGAACGAATAGCATCAGGAGCATTGAAAAGAGTAGCTACACGCATAGCAAAACATGAACATGAACAACAGTTACATATTGCCGCTGAGTCTCCCAATCCCTCTATATTTGGCATTTGGTGCATTAGTCCATTTTCTTCGGCACGTTTCAGTATCTCTTTAACTTCTTCTCGCGTTACCTGTCTTGCTCTGCCTGTACGTATATAGTACTCAGCACCGCTACCCATTTGTATACACATATCTGTTTCGAGATGTCCGCAACCTTGATTTAACAGACGTCTTGAACGTCTACATGAACAATCGGAAACAGAAAAAGTATCATATTTATCGAGATAATAAGAAATTTCTTCGTAGGAAACCGACTTTGTATTGCCCTCTATTGCCGACTCAATTGGAATAACACGCATCATACCTGTACCCATTGGCAAGTTTGGCGCAATATGGGAAATTCTTTCACGAGTATATTGTTCAAAAGCACGGGCAACCTCAGGGTGTGCCTCACACATCTCCTTATTATTTACCATCATTTCAAGTATTCCCGGTGCAAAAATCTGTACCATAAATAATTCTTTGTTATTTTCATCATGGTAAACTTTAAATACGCCTATTTGTGCTATCTCCATAGCTATTTTATATGTTTCTTCAACACTTCTTCCAAACTTTTCCGCCATATACTCAATAGTACGTGGTTTACGCAAACCCATTACAAGCGCAAGGTCTGCCTGTTCATCAGTAAGTACAGCAGCAAGAGAATAATACTCAGGTGCATTTTCATCTATCTTATTAATGGCACCGGTAAGTCCGCCAACCATTTTTGCCAAATCTACAATTTTTTTTCGTAATACCATTTTATAAATACTCCTTTTTAATATATATATATCTATATGTATAATAATTTAACATATATTATAAAAAAACACAATATTTTTACAATAATTAATAAAAAATAGTGATTATATACAAATTATTGTTATGCTATTATCAATATACACAAATAATTCATATTGTTTTAATATTCTATTGAATTGGTTTTTTTTGTATGATATTATTAATATGTTAGTTAATAATATAACAATAAAATTGTAACTAACAATGGTGAATTTTTGTTTTTTTTATAGGAGGCTTTTTAATGACAACAATTGAAAAAAAATCTACGGCAACTCGTGAATTGGTATTTAAATGGATAATGTTTACATCTGCCATTTCAGGTATGGGTATGGCTGCGTCGCTGTTTCCACTGTCCGCAAATGTACTGTTTGTTATGATACCATCAACCTACGTATTGCTATTTGCAAAACCTGTAATATTTGAAAGACTGAAACTTACAACACTGCTCATACCAAAATTTATTCTGATATTTGCCGCACTAAGATTTTTTAATCCGCAACTTTTAGTTGATTTTCTTCTATTAATGCTTATGATAAATATTTTAGAAGCAACTTTCACAGATTTACTGAAACACAAAAAATATTATAATGCAATATCCGGATTTGTACTCGCTATTGGTGTAATAGGACTAAAAGGTATGTGGTCATATAATGCGCCTGTCGGCAATTTCTATTTGGTGGAAGGCTTTAATTTAACTGCTACTATTTGCTACATAATTGCATACACAATATGGAACTGGATATTTGTAACAGACGAATTCAGTCCTGCTGTTGCTCTAATGCATGTAGGATTTTTGCTTGCTCCAATAATCGGTTGTATATCTACATTATGGATGGGTGCTGCCGGTGGTTTCGGTATGTGGATGCTGATTCGTTCAAATACACTTGCAATAGGCGGTTGGCTACAAATCGGTGCAAAAAACTGGTTTGAAAAAGAATATCACAATGACCGCTTTGCAAAATTTATTGAAAAAGTACAAAGTACACCTGTACAAATTATACTTATGACAATAAACATTGTGCTTATCGGTGTAGTTTTATATTATGCTATCGCAGGAAAATATATAGGATATACTTTCCTACCACTTGCCGCTCCGCAAATGTAAAATACAAATATTGCTAAAAAACAGTAACGGAGTGTATCTTATTTGATGCACTCCATTTTCTTTATGAATTGTTAGATTTATTGAAAGAGGTCGAACACGATCCAAGAGGAACCGCCTTTAAAATCAATACCGTGATCTCCTGCACTTTTTATTGATCGGGGACGATGATTTTTCGCCCTGCATCAGCTGATCCACGGTTACTCCAAAGATTTCTGCCAACTGTGCCTGGGTCATCCCTTTTTCTTTTCTATGCTCTGCAATCATCACACCGAGTGATTTTTTCATTTTGTATTCCTCCTACGCCTATATTTATTCTATGCAATCAGCATACCATGACGGCAAAATTTACTCAACCAACCGATAGTTTATACAGGTAAAGCAACCGTTTACAGGCTATAGAGAGAACCCCACCAAAGCTGTAGCCTCATATGTTTGATTTATTTTGATAAGTCTAGCGTCAAAAGCTTCGTTCCACCATCATTTGAAGACACATCGTCTTTACGAGCATACTGTCTATACTCCATACAGAGTATAAACAGTGCAACCATTAGTAACAAGCTCATAAAACCTTTCGGAAAAATACTTCCTTACCGGGTATACCCAAATAAAACACACGCTGTTTTTATATTTAGTTATCAGTACTGATAATTCCTATTTATTCACAAAGTTTTACTTAACTCTCAATTTTTTTTCAAGTTCATGGTCAGGGGTTACGTAAGCAGTCTGATAATCTGTATATATAACCATACCGGGCTTTGCTCCGTTAGGTTTCTTTACATTTTTTATTAATGTATAGTCAACAGGTATTTTTCCGCTGTCTGCGGCGCTACTGTTGCAAGCGGCTATTATACATGCCTCCTCAATGGTTCTGTTTGGGAATACATCTCCTACGCCTTTTGATAATATTATTGTATGCGAACCATGTATTTTTTGTGTATGTAACCACAAATCATAGTTCATAGCGTCTTTAAGTGTAAGTTTATCATTTTGTGCATTATTTCGTCCGCTGTATACTGTATATCCGTCACTTGTCAAATATTGTTTTGGATATAACTTTTCAGATTTCATTCCCACCTTTGCTCTTGCCTTTATATATCCTTGATTACATAGCTCATCACGAATTGCCTCTATTTCACTTACTGTCTCAACTCTTGAAAGTAAATTTAATATACCATCTATATAATTAAACTCCATTTCACCGTTTTTTATAAGTGTTTTAAGCTTTTCTTCTGCTGTAACCGCTTTTTTATACTCACTATAATATTTCTGTGCATTTTGTGATGGGGTTAGCTTTGTATCAAGAGGTATTGTTATTATATCACCTTTTTCACTGAAAAAGTCAACCGCTTTTACTTCACTGTCACCCTTTTTCATTGTATAAATATTTGCGGATATTATATCCCCGAACTTTCGCTTTTCATCTCTGTTCTTTGTATTCTCTATCTCTTGTTTTTGCAGTATTATCTTTCTCTCTAATCTGTCACGTATTATTGTAACTTGCTTGCGAAGTTCGTGTGACTTTTGTCTTAAACTTTCGTTTTGACTGCTGTCTTGATAATAGTTATCCAATAATTCACTACAACTTGAATATTTTTCTATTATATAGTCTTTTGGATACTGCAAAGGCTCAATAAAAGCAAATTCCACTAATTTCCCTTTATTGTCTTTAATTATTACCGGTATACCCTCACCTTGTCCCAATGCACTTTGTACTACGTTTATATAAAACTTTGTTCTGTCCCATTGTTCCACAGTCATATCATCTATACAATTATCTCTTGCACCTGTCGCAAAGAAAGATATTTCCCTTGCCAAAAATGGTGAGAATCCCTCGCAAACTGATAAAACCGCTTTTGATAGTGGTACACTGTTACCACTGCGTATTTTTTCACAAATTGCCTCTGCACTTTCTGTCAAAGGGTTCAGCTTATCTTGTTTTTCAGGCAAACAATATGTTAGTCCCGATAAAATCTGTCTTTTCTCACTTGTTACAAAGTCTACTCTTTTTATTGCATCAATAATTTTGTTATTTTCATTAATCAAAATTATATTACTGCGTCTGCCCATTATTTCGCATACAAGGCTTTCTTTTATTCTGTCACCGAACTCATTTTTTGTTTCAAAAATAAGTTCAAGTATTCTGTCTGCACCATACTGCTTTGTCCCAACCAATTTTGCACCCATTAAGTGTTTGCGTAGCAGCATACAAAACATAGGAGCAACCTTTGGATTTTCGGTTTGTGCCTTTGTAATATGCATTTTGGCACAGGCAGGCTCTGCTGATATCACTATCTTATGGTTTTTTCCGCCACTACGCATAGCAACTATTATGCTGTCATGTGTCGGTTGACTTATTTTATCAACTCTGCCATCAACAAGCTGATCTATTTCTTGTTTAATTTTATATAAAAATACACCATCAAACGCCACTTTGTTTCTCCTTTTCTATTAACTTATATTATACTTTACTTCGTATTTTTTTAAATTCGGGAATTTACTAAAATCCTCTGTACTTGCAATATCTCCATAGGAATATATCTTTCCGTCATAAGTAAATGTTAAATTACTTGTCTTATTCTCTATATTTATACTTCCCTGTTTACCGTTTATTATATATATACTTTCACCTAAAATGGTAAACTCTTTTATTTCTTTGAGATTATCATCTGTTAATTTAGCATTTTGTTTAAGATTCAAATAATCTTTTACTGCATACTCTATTGCGGGTTCTTTAAATACATTAATATCATTTATTACTACTGTTGACGCACCCATAACCGCAAGAGAAGATGCCAAGACTGCTATTTTTTTCATCGTACTTTTTATTGACGACTTTTTTGTCTCTACTTTTTTCTTTACAGTTTTATTATCAAATTCATCTATTGTTTTATATGCCCGCTCTTTTGAATAATAATTACTGTCAAATTCTCTGTTTTCCAAACAATCCCTAAACTCTTGCGTAAAAATTCACCTCTTTTTAATTTTTTATATGAACATCAACTTGTGGAAATGGTATTGATATATTGAGTCTGTCAAATTCAAGTTTTAATATTCTGTTTAAAGCACGTCTTGCGGCAAATATATTTTCTTCCTCTACTTCTGCAACAAAACGCAGTATAACTGCACTATCAGCAAGATTTTGCACACCCAAATATCTTGGTATCTCTTTAAATAGATTTGGATTTTCTTCAATAGCTTTATTCATAATATCAGGTATATATTTTTCCACATTTGCCAAATTTTCTGCATACGAAATACCTATATCGGCAACAGCGACCGAAACAGTAGATGATAAATTAACTATATTTTTAAGTGACGAGTTATTTATTATCTTAACATTATTACCTGCATCTTTTAAGCTTGTTGTACGTATTCCTATTTCGCTAACCTCTCCACGAAATCCATCAAACTCTATTATATCACCAACATTATATTGATTTTCAAATAGCATAAATATACCTGTAACTACATCGGCTATCAGTGTCTCCGCACCAAAGCCAACTATCAAAGCAAGTACACTGACTCCTGCAAACAAAGTACTTACATTAACTCCGACAATACCCAATGCCCATAATATAGCAATTAATCCAAGTATATAGTGAATCATACTCTTTGCTATTGTCAAAAGTGTATGTTGTCTGTTGTTTTTTGCTTCTATTTTATCAATACCAAATGTAACTACACCTTTTATTGACAGCATAGTTAATACCATTACAAAAAACTGCAATATAATTCCAAAATTAAACTGCTTAAACTCTGTCTTTGCGAAATTCTCACCAAAAAAATTATTCATCACATTTGAAAGAACTTCTTTTGCACTTGCCGGTAAAAATGGTATAAACGCAGGGTTTGCCATTAAAAATATTATCAGCAAGATTATAATATAAATTATTATTCTCTTTGGAAAAACAACCGACTTCTTTATATTAAATGCTTTCGTTATCCTTTCTCTTAATCTTTCTTTCTTTTTTTCTTCTCTGCTATTATTCATATATTTTCACTTCCTAAAAAATTTTTAACAGTATAATTATAATATATTTTTAAATAAAAGCAAATACCTACATATAATATGTAGGTATCAGAGTGTAGAAAAAGCCCAAAATCCGATTGAGATTTTGGGCTTTTGAT